>NZ_JADCNC010000005.1:0-79332 GCF_018454475.1 Wolbachia endosymbiont of Rhagoletis cerasi
AGCTATTCAAAAAATATATCAAGTTTCTAAATGTAGATATGGAGCTCCTAAAATTCATGCTGAATTAAAGGCTTTGGGTAAAAGTTGCAACTTAAAAACAGTGCAAAGTATTATGCAGAAAAATGGTATTCAGGCTATATTGAGAAGAAAATTTAAAATTAAGAAACAACAAACGGACAGTAGAGTAGTAGCTCCCAATATATTAGACCAAAACTTTATTGTCGATCAACCAAATAAAGTATGGGATTACTTATATAAAAACCAAAGAAGGATGGCTATATTTGGCAACAATAATCGATCTATATTCACGCATGGTAGTTAATGAGCAGTTCAATAAATAAACAATTGGTTATGGACTCTTTATTAATGGCCGTTAACAAGCGTAAACCTGCCAAAAATCTACTATTACATAGTGATCAAGGTTCACAATATACTTCGCAAGGTTATCAATATCTCTTATCCATAAAAAACATAGATGAGTCATAAAGGTTGTTGTTACGACAATTCTGTTGTGGAAAGCTTCTTTAGCTCATTGAAAAGAGAAATACTTATTGATACTTCACAACACTCTGCTCAACAAACTAGAACTGCAATATTTGAATACATAGAAATTTTTTATAACAAACAACGTCACTATTAACTATTGCATTCCTGAGCATTTTGATTCATCATTCTCTTTGTGAAAAACATTCCAAAC
The DNA here is from genome assembly GCF_018454475.1 of Wolbachia endosymbiont of Rhagoletis cerasi. Classification (NCBI taxonomy): domain Bacteria; kingdom Pseudomonadati; phylum Pseudomonadota; class Alphaproteobacteria; order Rickettsiales; family Anaplasmataceae; genus Wolbachia; species Wolbachia endosymbiont of Rhagoletis cerasi. The sequence goes on from NZ_JADCNC010000005.1 coordinate 698, forward strand.
TTTCTCTCCACTTTTTCTGGGTAAGGTCAGTTTCCATTTGGTTCAAACTCGGATACAATTTCCCCAGAGCTGGGTAATCTCATACCAGAACCATCTGCTGCAATAAGTCTATAGCCTCTCCAACTCAGGTTCATCCTGATAGGCTGTTTGGATGCTTAAATTCTTGAAAGCCTGTATGGCAAATCTTATACCTTGCTTTAGAAAAAGCTTGCTTTGAGGGTACATGTCAATGGCTCCATAAGTTCACATTCTATTCCCAAACTTTTTTTAACTAACTTTAAAATCATAGAAAATACTGTCGAAAAAGGAAGTTTTCTTGTTCGTGTAAAACTCAACACAATGGATTTTCTGAAAAGTTTTCGAGTATATTGCATTTTTAATTTGTAAGATAAGATCTTTTCCTTTTTGCATGCCTCACCTAAAAAAGACACATTTTAAACTTTTTTGTTGCAATAAAATAGAAACAAAAGTGCTGTCCCTTGCACTCTTTGGATAATTTAATGATAAAAAATTTGGAGAGAAATTTTATACACTATCGCTGATATTTTTCCTTAAGTTGACGCCATTGCCTGAACGGATACATGACAAATCTATCGTTTATCAAATCGTCGGTAAGCCTAAAGCTATAGCCATTAAGCACGATAAAGAAAATCATTCATAATCGCTATAGCAACTAGTGTAGACACTTGACGTTCCTTGTGATTTGATAAATAGAGGTTTTTATCTGACTTCACAACAAGGGCTTCTGGATGACTTTGAAAGTGAACATTACCATGCTTATCTTCAATAGCCTCTATTACCCCCTCACTGGAAAATGCTGCAACTTTATATCCAAGTGACTCCAATTTTCTTCTATTTTCTGGTGTATTACTTACTGCTCCTGAATGAGCATCTGGAAAATATGTTGAAAACCAGCCATTTTCATTAGGTATTAGGAATTTGGCTACTACTTCTGCTAAACGACTATTTGGAACGATCTTTATCTGCTGGAGAGGTACATCCTCTTTCTGTGGATTAGGTGCTGATTTTAAATGAGATCTTTGCTTCTCTTCATCACTCACAACACTCACTACTTCAATTCCCTTTGCATTCATTATGCCTTCACATATGCCAAGCAAATGAATTGCAGGGTTATCATCGACTATTTTTACAATTGCTTCAGTAACAAGCTGGCGATAAGGAGTGGGTGCTGAATGTAAATTATCCGGAATAAATATCCTATTTATTTTGTGCTCTTTAATGAATTGTGCAACTTCAACTTTTATTCGGTCTAATGTTAGCTTTTTTGCCAATGTTTCATCTTGTTTTGCGAGATTAAGTGACTCTGTCTGAATTTTTTTAAGGCTAATTATCTTATTATAATCAATCAGTACAGTCTTAACCCCAAAGTTATTAAACATCTCATAGATATTTTGAGATAGCCCAAGTTCATGTGCTTCTTCCGTTTTCAACAAACCAACAACTATGTCATTATTTACTGTATTTTCTGCCGTCAAGACAGTTGACGCTGGTTCTTCTTTTCTGGTTACATGTTGAGATGCCGGTTTTTCACTAACGCCAGCATAAGTAATATTGCTAAATAATAGAACTATAATTAATAAGATATTAAATAGTTTATTATAATATTTATATACTATGACTTGCCTCCCTAATATTTATATTACGATATAGAGTATTTTATAACAAAAAGGCAAGTTTGCCAAGAAAGAGAAGGTGGCCTGAGCAGGAATCGAACCAGCGACACAAGGATTTTCAGTCCTTTGCTCTACCAACTGAGCTATCAGGCCAACTGTATACTTTCATTTTTAGATAAAAAATGTTATCATGTCTATCAAAAGTTTTTAAAGTAGTTTATATAAAAATAAAGGATGAACATTAATAACAGAACAGGAATCTACCCTGGCACATTTGACCCTATAACTTTTGGGCATATTGACATAATCAAAAGAGCGTGTAAACTAGTCGATAAATTAATAATAGGGGTTGCAGAAAACGTTAATAAGCATACTGCCTTTGACACAAAGCTACGCACAAGCATGGCTGAAAATGAAATTAAAGGACTAGGAATTGATGCAGATGTTATATCTTTTAATGGGTTGCTAGTGAAGTTTGCCAAAGAGCAGAATGCTTCTGTTATTATTAGAGGATTAAGAGCAGTGTCGGATTTTGATTACGAGTTTCAAATGAGTTGGGTAAATTATAAACTTCTTCCTGAAATCGAAACCATATTTCTTCCCGCTTCTGAAGATACTCAATTTATCTCATCAAGTTTTGTAAAGGAAATAGCAAGATTAGGAGAAGATGTTAGCAAATTTGTATCAAAAGGCGTTCAAAGCGAATTGATTAACCTGAATAGGATAAAAAATGGAGAATAGTGCTTGTTGTTTTTTATTTCTGGATAGGTATATTTAATATATAAAATGTTATAAGCTAAAGGAGTAGCATGTCAAAAGTGAGGGTTAATAATAGAAAAGTTTGTTGTCATGGTGATGAGAATGATGAGGGTTCTGGCCATCCATTAATATATTTAGATATGGGAGAAGAAGAGGAAATAGCCTGCCCTTATTGTGAAAAGACGTTTGTCCATGACTGCACTGTAGAAGCGGTTGGGGAGCTGACTAGGGATGATCTCTAATGGCACTTTATTTCTTCTGCAGACTTAGCTTATGTAAATAGCAATAAGAGGGGCAGTAAAAATGAAACTGTCCATACGGTCGAGCACTCCCCCATGGCCAGGTATCATATTTCCACTATCTTTAACACCGTAAACTCTTTTAACAAGCGACTCAGTGAAATCGCCAAGTTGCGCTAGAATAGCAATTGCAAGGCCAATGATTGGAGAATAAAAAATTGAAAATAGACCAAAAAATATTGATCCAAAAATTGTGCACACTACTCCAGCTAAAATCGCACCAAGAAGTCCTGTCCAAGTTTTTCCAGGGCTAAGAATTGGGCAAATTTTAGCTCCACCAAAATTCTTACCAAATAGGTAGGCAGTAACGTCAATTCCCCAAATGGTTAAGACGAACCATACTAATGCGTATTTTCCCTGTGGTAGATTATATAAATATATTAATGAGGCGCTTGGTAGTGCAATCAATAATAATGCAAAAACGTATAAAATTTTATTTCCTTGGGTTAGATTATACCATTCAAAAGAAGATAAAACTGCTATTGAAAAAATCAATAGGTAAAACGATAAATCACTAAAATATGTAGCAAAGGAAAATATGAATAATATTACTATTGAGGACAACATTCTAATTATAAAATTATTATCTACCATATTTTTTCTCTCTTTTTGTATAATCTTCTAATGCTTTACTCAAATCTTGACAAGAAAAATCAGGCCATAAAGTATCACAAAAATACAATTCAGCATAAGCTGCTTGCCATAATAAAAAGTTGCTTAACCTTTTTTCGCCGCCAGTGCGAATTAATAAATCCAATTTTGGCAAATCTTTAGTATACAGAAATTTTTCAAATTCCTCTTCTGATACATAAGCAATATTTTCTTTTATAATATTGCTTATAGCTTGTGTAATTTCTTGCTTTGCTCCGTAACTGACTGCCACAGTGAGTAATAAACCATCGTTCTTATGTGTCATTTCTTCTGCTTTTTTAATTTGATCCAATATTTTACTGGGTAACAGACTTAAATTGCCAATAAAATTCAACTTAATGTTACAATTGTAAATGAAATTGACTTTATCTTCATTAGTTAAAACGGAGTAAAATAAATCAAATAGACAGTCAGTTTCGTTTTTAGGTCTAAGCCAATTCTCCATAGAGAATGCATACAAAGTTAAGTAGGGTATGGTTAAGTCCGTACAATACTTGGCAATATCGTATGCAACTTCACTGCCCTTTTTATAACCATCAATTTTTACCCTTCCTTGATTGTTCGCCCATCTACCATTACCATCCATAATAATTGCTAAATGTTTCGGTAAAGATTCTTGATTCAACATTTAAATTTAACCTAATTTTGACTTGAGTGAAATTTTTTGGATTTCAATGGACACCTGGAAGGTGTCAGCTACTTGCATGACAGGAAGAGAGTTACTGTAGTGACACCAATAGTTGATACTTGAATGCAAAATTGGTGTCATCCCAGTGCTCCGACACTGGGATCCAGGAAATTTGATTTCAAACAAGTGCATCAGATAGTTGTATAGTAAAGACTGGATTCCAGTGTCAAACACTGGAATGACATCATTTGCTATGTAAGCTTTCTCCATATCATTTAGTGATTCAGTATATCCTTTTCTTTGATGGACAATTCACCATCAATCTTTTTTATATTATCATCAGTAATATTTTGTATTTCCTTCTTAGCACCATGAAAATCATCTTCTGAGATTTCTTTATTTTCCTTCATTTTTTCTATTTCTTCTATAATATCTCTACGTATATTTCTAATGGCAATCCGTGCATTTTCAGCAAACTGATGCAACAATTTCACTAATTTTTCACGGGTTTCTTGTGTTAAGTCTGGAAGAGCTATACGTATGGTATTACCCTCAACAACAGGATTTAAATTCAAGTTGGCATTTAATATAGCATTTTTTACTTCACCTATAACACCGATATCCCAAACTTTAATTGATAGAGTTTTGTTATCTATAACTGAAACGCCTGCAACCTGATTTAACTTTTGATGTCCACCATAGATATTTACAACTATACCATCAAGCAACGATGCGCTAGCTCTACCAGTGCGTACACCTTTAATATCATCATGAAAGGACTGAATAGTTTTTAGCATCCTGTCCTTTGTTTTAGTTTTTATTTCATTTAACATAAATTACCTAATGTTTACAATCTGAAACTATAGTATAAGTACCTTGACCCTTAATAATATTGACTATTTTTTCTCCCTTCAAAGAAAAAACTATAATGGGAATAGAATTCTCACGAGCAAGTGAAATTGCTGATGCATCCATAACTTTTAAATCACGAGTCAACAAATCCGTGTAAGAAAGCTTATCATACATTACAGCATCCTCATTTTTTTTCGGATCAGCGGAGTATACACCACTTACTTGCGTACCCTTTAGAATAACATCACAATTCATTTCAACAGCACGTAAAGCCGCAGCTGTATCTGTAGTAAAAAATGGGTTGCCTGTGCCTGCTGCAAAAATTACCACTCTACCTTTTTCTAAATGACGAATAGCTTTCCTTCTTATGTAAGGCTCACATACAGTGGCCATGGGTATTGCAGATAATACCCTCGAAGCTACTAAATTTTTTTCTAAAAAGTTTTGTAAAATTAAAGCATTGATTATAGTTGCAAGCATTCCAATATAATCACTGCTTGCTCTTTCACAACCACTTAAAGACGCAGATGTGCCACGAAAGATATTACCACCACCAACAACAATACATACCTGAACTCCAAGATTACAAACTTCAACTATGCCTTTAGATAACTCACCTATAGTCTCCATATCGTGACCAAATTGCTTTGATCCCATCAAAGCCTCACCAGAGATTTTAAATAACACTCTGGAATATTTTATTTCGCTTTTTTCATTTGTTGAGGGAAACATTTTTTACCATTTAGTTTGCACCACCCAAAACAAGTAACTTGTAATTAGAGAGTTTAACAGCACTCAACTCGCTTGATTTTATAAAATCAGAAACTTTCATTTTATCATCCTTTATGAACTTTTGTTCTAGTAAAACAACTTCTTCATAGTACTTAGCCATTCGTCCATCTACTATTTTTTTTGCTACTTCTTCAGGTTTATTTAAGCCCCTCACTTGCTCTTCAATTATAGAACGTTCATTTTTCAACTTCATTTGATCTAAATCATCTATAGACAAAGCTTCAGGCTTCATAGCAACTACATGCATAGCTATTTGTTTCCCAATCTCTTGTAGCTTCGCCTTATCACCAGATGATTGCAATGCAATTAAAGCACCAATCTTACCTAAGCCACACACATCACCATGTACGTAGCCAGCAATAACTCCATCCTTAGCTTCTAAGTAACAAAGCTTGCTTAACTCTAGCTTCTCACCAAGAACTGACGTACCATTCATAATAGCTTCCTGCACTGTGCCAATGCTTTCATACTTGGCATTTTTTAACTCATCAACGCTAGTACAGCGTTCTTGATGAGCAATTGATGCTAAATTTGAAACTAACTCTATAAATTTCTCATTCCTTGCAACAAAATCTGTTTCGCAATTGAGTTCAACCAATGCACCATAATTTTCAGTCAAACACATAGCAACGAGTCCATCTGAAGCTACTCTATCAGATTTTTTGTCAGCTTTAGCAAGACCTATTGTACGTAACTTATCAACGGCTTTCTTAATGTCACCATCACATTCTTCTAATGCTTTTTTACAGTCACTTAAGCCAAGCCCTGTTCTATCACGTAATTCTCTTATATCATCTGGATTCATCTTCATTTGTTACTACCTCCCTTTCTTCTTCTTTGTAAACTTTACTACGTCTCTTTTTAGTTTGCACAATACCGTCTTCTTTTTCTTGAATAAACTCATCACCCCTTATATCATCAATCTTAACTCCAGATTTTGCTAGACTAGACTCTATTCCAGCTAATATAGAGTCGGTAGCTAATTTACAATAGAGCTCTATTGATTTTCTTGAGTCATCATTTCCAGGTATTAGATAAGTAATACCATCTGGATCAGAATTAGTATCAAGTATTGCAACTATTGGAATTCCTAACTTCTTAGCCTCCTTAACCGCTATATGCTCTTTATTAGTATCAATGATGAATAAGATATCAGGAATTGCTCCCATTTCTCTAATACCGCCAAGCGCCTTATCAAGCTTTTGCTTTTTCTTTTCAATGTTTCCCAATTCTTTCTTTGTTAAAATGCTATCCTCGTCATTTAATATTTTCTCATATTGCATCAAGGTTTTTATCGAAGAAGAAACAGTGCCCCAATTAGTAAGCATACCACCAAGCCAACGATGATTCACATAATATTGACCACAACGAATCGCTTCACTTGCAATAATATCAAAAGCTTGAAACTTTGTACCAACAAATAGAATGCGACCACCTTGAAATGCAACGTCATATAAAGCCTTCATGGCCACCTGTAGCAATGGTAGTGTTTTTCGCAAATCAATTATATGTATACGATTTTCTTGATGCACTCCATATATGTATGGAGCCATTTTTGCGTTCCAGCGACTAATTTTGTGACCAAAATGTACACCAGATTCAGCTAAATCACGCACAGTGACTTTAGGCAAATTTGTCATATATCATTCCTCCAAATAGTTTATCTTCCATGGCATAACCCTAATGGGACTACTTGTACAAGCCATGTGTGAAATTAAATTATTTACATAGTAATAGAAAAGACAGCAAAGCGCAAACAAAAAATATTGACAAAGGGCAACATGTTTATTAGCTTTAAAGTTGAAGCCCGAAAATGCTAAAAAGAAATTAGGGGGGTGTAGCTCAGTTGGTTAGAGCGCATGCCTGTCACGCATGAGGTCGTGAGTTCAAGTCTCATCACTCCCGCCATATTAGTTTTAGCATAACTTAGAATTCGCAGTATTATTGCCGGTATTGAGAAACGCCTTCACCAAACTTGACATGGCATGGTATTGTAATTAATACTTAAATAGGTTTGTTTTTATCATTAACAATTAGGATTAAATATGCTCATTTCTGAAGTTTTTGCAGCAGATGCAACTAGCAATACATCAAGTATCGGCGCATCTTTTGCTAGTTTTACTCCATTGATTTTAATATTTGTGGTATTTTATTTTCTCATTATTCGCCCGCAACAAAAAAAACTAAAAGAACATAGAAAGATGATAGATCAAATAAAACGTGGTGATACAGTCATTACTTCTGGTGGAATAATAGGTGAAGTTAATAAAGTTGATGAGGCAAATGCACAATTTATAATAGAAATAGCACCAAAAGTTGAGATAAAAGTTCTAAAGTCCGCTATATCTGAGGTTTTAAGCAAAGAAACTCAAAAAGTAGCAGCTAAACCAATTAAAAAGGTAAAATCGAAAGAATGATAAAAAGAATATAAATCAACCAGTAATAAAGGCAAAAATGCTTAACATGTTTAGAAAAAAGTTTGTTTGGTGATCCATTTGTGTGCGGAATATTTGGTGTAGTAAGTAGCGGTGATTCAGTAATACCAACCTTACTAACTGGGTTACAAAAATTGGAATATAGGGGATATGATTCCTCAGGTATAGCAATCATAAATAACGAAGGTAAGATAGAAGTCAAAAAATCAGAAGGTAAAGTCGAAAGGTTATGTGAAGTTGTTGATGACAGCAAGATGTCTCACAGTACAGTTGGTATAGCACATACTCGCTGGGCTACACATGGAGTCCCAGGCCTTAAAAATGCTCACCCCATTCGTACAAATAACGTTGTTGTTGCTCATAACGGCATAATTGAGAATTACAATCTGCTAAAAAAGGGCCTAGAAGAAAGGGGCATGTCATTCCATACTGACACTGACACAGAGATCATACCAAACATGCTAACCTTATATCTCGATGAAGGATTGTCGCCAGTTGATTCTCTATTTAAGTGTTTAAACAACCTACACGGCTCATTTGCCTTGGTCTTATTATTTGCAGAATATCCAGACGCCTTATTTGTTGCAAAGAGAAATTTGCCTTTAGCAATAGGCTATAACTGTAACACAGTGTTTGCTGCATCTGACTCTAATGCTTTAAGTGCATTTGTGGAAAAAATATCGCATTTGGAAGATGATGACATTGCAGTGATAAAATCTAGTGGAGTTAGTATATACAACAATGGTACACAAGTTAAACGCAGTATAGAAAATAGTAGTCCAAGTGATTTTCTAATTAGCAAAAATGGTTACCCTAGCTTCATGCTAAAGGAGATTTTTGAGCAACCGCGTGCATTAAACAAAACAATAAATCAATTTTACAAGCAATATAAAGAGGTAATATTTGCTAACAAAAAATTGTTTTCTGAGCTGAGTTACATTACTATAGTTGGATGCGGGTCATCTTATTTTGCTGGGCTAATAGCAAAGTATTGGCTGGAAAATGTCGCTCAAGTTCGAGTATATCTAGAAATCTCATCAGAATTTAGGTATAGCAACGTCAAGCTGGAAGAAGGCAGCATTGGGTTATTTATCTCTCAATCTGGCGAAACTGCAGATACCATAGAAGCGCTGCGTTATGCGAAATCACAGAAGCAAACAATCATAAGTATAACTAATACATTTAGCAGCAGCATTGAAAAGATCTCAAATATTGTGTTACATACTCTTGCTGGGCCAGAAATTGGTGTTGCTTCAACAAAAACCTTTTCTGCGCAACTTGCAACTTTAGCATGCTTTGCCGTGGAGCTTGGAAAAATAAAAGGTATACTGGGTGGAGAGAGAATAAAACAGCTAAGCAGTGCTATCAATTCTATTCCCGAGTATGTTGAGCACGTTTTGAATGTGATGAAAATACAACATATATCGGGCAGTATATTAGAACACAATAACGTTATTTTAATCGGCAGAGGAAGTTCATACGGAGTTGCAATGGAAGGCGCATTGAAAATAAAAGAGCTTTCATATATCAATACAACTGGTATTGCAGCGGGAGAAATGAAGCATGGTTCTATTGCTTTAATAGACTCTACTGTGCTTGTTATAGCAATTATCCCTTATGATGATTTATTCTTTAAAACGCTATCTAATATACAAGAGATTATTGCAAGAAAAGGCAAAGTAATTGCCTTCAGTGATAAACAAGGAGCGCCATTCCTAAGGGGAGTTTGCGCAGATGTGGTGCAACTTCCAGACACTGATAATTTTATCTCTCCAATCATCTACAGTGTTGCTATGCAATTCCTTGCTTACTTTACTGCAGCAAAAAAAGGGTTAGATGCAGATTGTCCAAGAAATTTAGCTAAGTCTGTCACGGTTGAGTAGTCCATTTAAAGTTAAAGCTAAACTTCTAATAAGGTAACCAGACTGCATTCTGTGATTTTTAGCAAAACACGATACACAATCGTCATTCCGCTACTAGTTAGCGGAATCTATGCCGAGATACCGCGAATGAATCGCGGTATGACGGTTCGCGGTGGTATGACGGTTAAGTAATTCGTCATCCCGCTGCTTGTTAGCGGGATCTAGAGATACCGCGGCGGTATGACGGTTCGCGGCGGCATAGCTATCTTCAAAAATATGGTTGAATAATTGTTAATAATAGTGTATAATTATTAATATTTTTAAGCACTTTGGCTATGGCTTTATCTAAGTTTCTCGACCCTAAGCTGGATTTGACCTTCAAAAAAATATTTGGCACTGAAAAAAATAAGAATATTCTCATACATTTTTTGAATGATATTTTAGGGTTTACCGAGATAAATACTATACAAGAAGTGGAATTCCTCAGTACTATAATGGATCCTGAAATTGCCTCTGATAAGCAAAGTATAGTTGATGTTCTTTGCAGGGACTCTAGTGGGGCTAGGTATGTGATTGAAATGCAGCTCACTCGCGATAAAGGCTTCGAAAAACGAGCTCAACTATATGCTGCTAAGGCTTACTCAAGGCAAGCTGATAAATCTGGTAAGTACATTGATTTAAAGAAGGTTTTCTTTATTGCTATCTCTAATTGTAATTTATTTCCTGATAAGCTTGATTATATATCCAGCCACACTATAAGAGATGAGAAAACCAATGAGCATGACTTAAAAGATTTTCAATTTGTATTTATTGAACTACCTAAATTTCCTAAGAATAAGGAAGAACAGCTAGAAAGCATAGTGGATCGTTGGTTATTTTTCTTCAAATATGCAGATGAAACTACGGAAGAAGACTTAAGGAAAATAGCAGAAAAAGCACCAATAATAAAGTTAGCCTACGATGAATTAGACAGGTTTAGCTGGAATGAAAAAGATTTAGTAGCTTATGAAGAAAGAATAATGGATCTACGGAAAGAAGAAGCCATTCTTGAATACAGACTTGACCTTGCTACTGAAAAAGGCATCCAAATTGGCGAAGAAAGAGGCATCAAAATCGGTAAAGAGGAAGGGAAAATCGAAGGAAAAATCGAAGTCGCAAAAGCAATGCTGGCTAACAATGTTGATGTCAACACTATTGTCAAATTTACTGGCCTTTCTATTAGTGAGATTGAAGAATTAAGTGTGAACGGTTACTAATTAAGAACTTTAATTATCAATCATAAATCACTGAATTTCGCTAGTAAATTTGTTGCCATTGTCCATATTGCACAATTGTATATAAGATATAGTATAACAATAGTGTCCGTTCAGCTAATACCAATTCCCACTGCACAATAAACGGATAGATAACAATGGAAAAAAAGCCATACTATTGCCTTTCTTTCTCACTCCACAATTAAATAACTCTACAATATCGCTTATTTGATTCACTAATAATGAGAATTGGTATAACTTTGCTATTTTTCTCTCTAGATTCTTGCAAAGTTCTACAAGATTAACCACATTACCTCACGGTTTCTCTATGATTATTTTTTTAGATTACTTGTTTACCTTATTTGCCGTTCTCCTGAACGAATATACATAAGCTATAAAAACTATCTAATAGCTACCCAAAACCCTTATTTCCCACTCAAGTTCAACATTAAATTTATCCTTTACTGCATCTTTTACTTTGTTGCCAAGGTTTTCCAAGTCAGATGCAGTTGCATTATCGTAATTGAGCAAGAAGTTACAATGTTTCTTAGAGATTCTAGCTCCACCAATATTTAACCCTAGGCAGCCAGATTTATCAATTAACTCCCATGCTCGGTAGTTTTTTGGATTTTTGAATATGCACCCAGCAGTTTTTCCTCTTATTGGCTGGCTTTTATTTTTCCTCTCAATAACTTCCTTTAACCTTTGCAGTATAAGCTCATACTCTGAGTTTACTCCTTTAAACTCAGCTTCAACAAAAATCCAATTTCCTTTTAGGCTATTTCCACGGTAAAAATACCCCATTTCTTCGCTGGAGAACTCATATAGGTTTCCATCCTCTAGATTCACTGCTTTTATGGATTGTACAACACTTGCGATATCACTACCATATGCACCTGCATTCATTTCTATTCCGCCACCAACTGTTCCTGGAATTCCAACTAGAAACTCCAACCCACTAATCTGCTGATTTCCCGCAAAGTGAGCAAGGTTGCTGAGCAGCACAGCTCCCCCAGCTACAATAGAGTTGTTACCCTTACTTTTAATATATGCAAACTCCTTACCTAATTTTACTGTTATTCCTCGAATGCCACTATCTCGCACTATTATGTTGGATGTTGCACCAATAACGCTAACTGGCAGTTCAGTATTTTTAATCAAGTATGTTAAATCTTCAATATCACATGGTTTAAATAATACATCAGCTCGTCCACCAACATTTAACCACGTCGCTTTAGACATTAAGACATCATAACGATAGATTCCACGTACTTTAGGTAAGCTTATAAGCATTTTGATTTCAACTCTAATCCTGCATCCATACCCATTTTCTCCGCATCTTCTATAAATGAAGTGCGCTCAGTGAAGTATATATTTTTTCCACTTGCTAACATACAACGAAGGTGTAGCATATTTTCGCTCACATATTCAGCCAAAGCTGCAAGTGGTGTAAAACATGAACCATTCACTGTCTTCATAAAACTGCGCTCTGATTTCACTCCTATAAAAGACATATTATTATTAATTTTCTCTAAAAGATCGATAATTTTTACATCATTCCTTCTACATTGAATACAAACCGCTCCCTGTCCCACTGCACTTAACATAACTTTTGGTGGCAATACCTCTGTAATTAAGTGATGTTTTTCTAATCTTATGAGTCCAGCTTCAGCTAAAATTATTCCATCAAAACTTTGATTTTGCAATCTAGTTGTTACATTTCCACGTAGCGGTACTATATTTAAATCTGGTCTAACATTTAACAACTGAACTTTTCTTCTTATTGAAGAAGTGGCAATAGTAGCCTGCTGTGGCAAAGACTCAAGGCTATTGTGTTTATGAGAAATAAACGCATCGCATGAACTTAGCCTTTCTAAAACACAAGGAATTGTTAAACCCCCTGAGAAAAACGCAGGCATATCTTTTAGCGAATGAACTGCCATGTCTATATTATCTTCGAGCAATTCAGTCTCAATTTCTTTAATGAATAATCCTTTGCCTCCTATTTCAGCAAGATTTGCGTTTGCATACTTATCTCCAGAAGTTTTTATTTTAACAATTTCAATAGATAAGTTAGGAAAAGAATCCAGCAACTTTTGTTTTGCTTCCAAAGCCTGGGCAACTGCAAGCTTGCTTCCTCTGGTACCTATTTTGACTAGCATGTGTACGATTGTTTGTCTGATGTCATTCAAGTAGCTAACTACTTGGATCCAGTTTATATAAACCTTTGCATTTATTGTACTTTAACTTAAAACCAAAAGCAACTTTGACTTTACAAAATAATAACCTTTTATATGCATAAATAAGCTTACTGGATTCTAGTGCCCAAACACTGGTTTCCATCCAAGATGGTGTCATTCCAGTCTGGAATCCAGAAAAAAGAATGGTGTCATCCCAGTGCCCAGACACTGGGATCCAGGAATTTTATTAAGTTGGTAAGCATAAAAATAGATGTTTTACGTTAAAATACAATGTTTTCGATGAGATTATATGGAAAACTGGCATGACACCCTTTACGGGCTCTTAAATTGCAACTATAAATATTTAAGAAATTTACCAAACGAAAAAAAAGGCAAAAGAAGCCCTGGGGTTATTATCCGCTTTAAAATATTGGCGTTTTTTATGTTTTAAACGCTTGACAAGCGAAATTCAGCTGCTTTTAATTGCAACTAACTTACGCTGCAAATGTTTAAGAAATTTACTAAGCAGAAAAAAAGACAAAGAATCCCCGAGTTAGCTAGTCTTTTACTATCTCTGTCGAGTATTGGCATTTTTTGATGTCTTGTAACGCTTTATAAGCGCGTTCAGCTTATTTAGATAAAAATCTAGACGTAGATGAAGTTTTGTAAAGACATACAGTATCTATATACTGCAAAAAATTGAACATAAGACGCCGATACATTAAGTAATCCTTACCTTTTAATCTGCAGATTGGCGAAAGCAAATACAATAGCTTCACTATCATGATAAGTGGGCTGGCGGAGTTTGTCAAGGAATTTTTATGGCTGCGCTGGAATGACATTTGGGAGTTGTGGTCCACTTCTAAATGATAAGAGCCTCAATGAATTTATTAGTTTATTACATGTCTCTTTTCATGTATAAATCTATAGAAAGTTTTATACGGAAGTTGTTTTATGAGCAAAATTATAGAAATCAGAGCGCCAAAAACTCTTGGTGGTGAGTCAGTTACGGAAGGTATAGTAAAAATAAAGAAAAATATTGGCGAAGCAGTAAAAGTAGATGACTTGATCTTTGAAATTGAAACTGACAAAACAGCACTCGAATTAACTGCAGAAGCTTCGGGGCAAATAACTGAATTTCTTATAAAAGAAGATGATGTAATAAGTCCTGATCAATTGTTAGCGAAGCTTTCCGTGGGAGAAGTAAAAGAGGAAGCAAAAAAAGAAGATAAAAGCGAAAGTTCTGCCAAAAAAGATGCTCCATCAGCTCGTAAAATTATGGAGGAAAATGCAATTAATGCAGAAAGTGTCAAAGGAACTGGCATGGGAGGCAGAATAACAAAAGCAGATGTAATAGGCCATATAAACAAAACAGAACAGCCTGCAATAAAACAATACGAATTGCCAAAAAGTGTAGTAAATGGAGAGCAAAGAGAGGAACGAGTAAAAATGAGCAAAATAAGGCAAGTAATTGCCGCTCGTTTGAAAGCATCGCAAAATACTGCTGCAATACTGACCACGTTCAATGAAATTGACATGAAGAATGTCATGGATCTAAGAGCAAAATATAAGGACGCCTTTGAAAAAAAATATGGAATAAAACTTGGTTTTATGTCGTTTTTTATAAAGGCAGCGGTGCAAGCATTGAAAGAAATTGCTGAAATTAACGCTGAAATCTCAGGCGATGAAATCATATATAAACATTACTATGACGTAGGTGTTGCTGTTGGCACCGATAAAGGTCTTGTTGTACCAGTTATTCGGGGTGCCGATCAGATGTCATTTGCAGAAATTGAGTTGACTTTAGTTGCTCTTGGCAAAAAAGCTCGTGAGGGTAAATTACAAGTATCAGAAATGGAAGGTGCAACATTTACCATCTCAAACGGTGGAGTATACGGTTCACTTCTTTCCACTCCGATAATAAACCCTCCGCAATCTGGAATACTTGGAATGCATTCAATACAAAACAGGCCAGTTGCTGTTGGTAATGCAGTAGAAATCAGACCTATGATGTACATTGCCCTCTCTTACGACCACAGAATAGTTGATGGCAAAGGAGCAGTAACTTTCCTCATTAAAATAAAAAATTATATAGAAGATCCAAACAGGTTAGTTTTGGAAGTGTAGCTCAAATGAGTTGTTGTTAGTCTAGTATTGCTAAAAACCTAAATATCATCTAGTTCTGCCAATAGTTTCACAACTTCCGGATGATCAGGGCCATAATGTTTCTCAAAAATAGGCAAGGCCTGTTCAAGCAATTCCTCTTGTTTCTTGTGATCGCCCAAAGCGCCATAGGCAATACCAAGATTTGCCAGTAGTTTGGCAACTTGAACATGACCAGAGCCATAATGTTTCTCAAAAATAGGTAAAGCTCGTTCAAACAACTCTTTTGCTTTCTGATGATCGCCAAAAGTGCCATAAACGATACCGAGGGTTGCCAGTAATTTAACAACTTCAAAATGGTCGAGGCCGTAATGTTTCTTTCGAATTGCTAGAGCCTGTTCAAGCAACTCTTTTGCCTTCTGGGGATTACCTAAAACCCTATAAGAATTACCGAGGTTTGCCAGTGTTCTAGCAACTTCAAAATGGTCAGGCCTGTAATGTTTCTTTTTGATTGCTAAAGCCCGTTCAAGTAACTCCTTTTGTTTTTTATAGTCACCTAAATCCACATGAGAGATACCAAGGTTTGTCAGAGTAATAGCGACTTCAAAATAATCGGGGCCATAATGTTTCTCTTGAATTACTAAGGCTCGTTCAAGCAACTCTTTTGCTTTCTGAGGATTACCCAAATCCCTGTAAGCGTTACCTAGATTCACTAGTGTCCTAGCAACTTCGAAATGGTCGGGGCCATAATGTTGTTCATTAATTGCTAAAGCCCGTTCAAGTAACCCCTTCTGTTTCTCGTAGTCATCTAAATCCCCATGAAAGACACCAAGGTTTGTTAGTGTAATAGCAACTTCAAAATAATTGGGGCCATAATGTTTCTCTTGAATTACTAAGGCTCGTTCAAGCAACTCTTTTGCCTTCTGAGGATCACTTAAATTCCTGTAAGCATTACCTAGATTCACTAGTGTCCTAGCAACCTCAAAATGATTAGGTTTATAATATTTCTCTTGAATTACTAAAGCTCGTTCAAGCAACTCTTTTGCCTTTTGAGGATCACCTAAAGTACCATAAACGATACCCAGGTTTGCCAGTGGTTTAACAATTTCAAAATGGTCAGAATCGTAATGTTTCTTAAAGATAACTAAAGCCCGTTCAAACAACTCTTTTGCTTTCTGAGGATCACCTAAAGCATAATGAGCGGTGCCGAGATTTGTTAGTATGGCAGTAACTTCGAAATGGTCAGGGCCATAACGTTTTTCATTAATTGCTAAAGCCCGTTCAAGCAATTCCTTTTGTTTCTTATGATCACCCAAATCCCCATAAGCGATACCGAGGTTTGTTAGTGCTATAGCAATTGTGAAATGATCGGGGCCATAATGTTTCTCAGAAATAGGTAAAGCCCGTTCAAGCAACTCCTTTTTTTTCTTGTGATCACCTAAATCTCCATAAGCATTACCTAGATTTATCAGTGTTTTAACAACTCCAGAATGACCAAAGCTATAATGTTTCTCTTGAATTATTAAAGCTCGTGCAAGCAGCGTTTTTGCTTTCTTGGGATCGCCTAAAACTATGTAAACGCCACCTAAGTTTGTCAGTAGTTTAGCAACTATAAAATGATCAGGGCCATAATGTTTCTCTTGAATTATTAAAGCCCGCACAAGCAACTCCTTTTTTTTTCATGATTACCTGACGCACCATAGGCAATACCAAGATTTGCAAGTGGTATAGCAACTTCAGGATGATCAGGACTGTAGTGTTTCTTAAGGACGGGTAAAGCCCGTTCAAGCAACTCTTTTGCTTTTTGAGGAGTACCTAAAGCCCTATAAGAGTTACCAAGGTTTGCCAGTGTCCTAGCAACTTCGAAATGGTCAGGGCCATAATGTTTCTCTTTAATTGTTAAAGTCCGTTCAAGAAGCTCCTTTTGTTTATCATGATTGCCTAAAGTCCCGTAGGAACTACTTAGGTTTGTCAGTATGGCAGCAACTTCGAAATGGTCAGGGCCATAATGTTTCTCAGAAATAGGTAAAGCCCGTTCAAGCAACGTCTTTTTTTTCTTGTGATCACCTAAATCCCCGCAAGCGATACCGAGGTTTGTCAGTGCCGTGGCGACTATAAAATGATCAGATCCATAATGTTTTCTAAAGATAGGTAAAACCCGTTCAAGCGACTCCTTTTGTCTTCTAGGATTACCCAAGTAATAATATCCATCACTCATTCGTATTAACAAATCCACAAGATAATCCTTCTCTATTGTTTGCTTTTCTAAAGGATTTTTTCCTAGCCAATCATCTATATGTGATAAGAACGTTTCTAAATGTGGTAACAACTGTCGTTTCTTAGCATAATCTTCTAATTTGTCACTGTCGTCAGGGAAGCTTTCTTTTAATAATTGAAAAACGGTTTTTATATCTTTTTTAATTTTTCCACTTTCCTTTGACTTTAGCCTAATTACATCTTGTACTAAACAGTGAATAGAAACACTACTACTCTGCTCATTGGACACTAGCATCGAATATCTCAATAATATACCTAATACTTCTTCAAAAGGTTTTTCTTCAGAATTGTTCTCTACAATCTCAGGAAATATTCTTAACAAATCTTTAGGAATATCATTGTCTAAATATGCACAAGCTACTAACAACTTGCTTGCTAGTTTAGACTCATTACGAATTGCGTCCATTGTAATATCCCAAGTAATAAACACAGGCTCATGGTTAGAATCCTTAGGTAGTGTTTTATGAGATAATAAATAAAGCTTCCTTTCTGCATAAATTTCTAAGTAACGTGAGATAGTCATTTTGTTTTCTTTGATGTAAGCGCAAGCCTGAGCTAATGCCAAAGGTAATCTACCTAACTTTTCTGCCAATATACCTATATTTGGCCTATCGCTTTCTGAAACCTGGCCTAGAATTTTCTTAACATATAATTCTGATTCTGGGGGAGTAAAAACGTCTACACCTATACTCCCTTGTGGCCATTCAGTATTACGAGACGTAACTATTATTTTGCCGCCTTTTGTAGGTCTGAGCTTAGAAATGACTTCATAATTTGATACATTATCATAAATCAACAACCAGCCTTCACGTTTAGAATCTTCTAGCCAGTTTTTCACATAATAAGCTCGCTGTGCAATAGAAATGTTGTCTTCATCGTGAATAATATTTAATTTTCTTCCTAAATTAACATATTCACTGAGTAGTTGATCTTCATCTTTTGCATTAAACCAACATATTGCCTTGTATTCTTTCCCATGTTTTTGAATAAAATCTAGCACTGACTGTGTTTTACCTACTCCACCTAACCCGTACAAAGCAGTTAATATAACTGGCTCATTTTTTGTCTTTAGATGATTTACTATTTCTTCATTGAGATATTCTCGTTCAATGAAATTTCCACTAGCTATTTTAGGTGGAATGTTCCACCGTTCAAATAGATCTTCTCTAGGTTTGAGACTATAAAGATGTTCTATAACTTCCCTAAAATAATCGTCTTTTCTTGTTAGATAAGAAACTTTGCTACCCTGTTGTGCCCACCATTTCCCTACCTTGTCATATACACGGACAAAAACTGTATCAATATCTTCTTCCCCTGATATTTTGTATATATTCCCTATTTCTTTCTTAATAATATCATCTAATTTTGAATGATTAGGTTGATCAACTACAAACCTTATTCTAAGTAAAAAATCTTCTATTTCATCGTCACTACCACAACTGAAGTATTTTTTCAGTTCAGTATGATTTTTTATTTTGTAGCACGTTCCTTTTTGACCTTCATAAATATTTAAAGTGTTATCATTTGTTAACTTTGACTCTTCCAGATACTTCTCTAATGTTTCTACGCTTCCTTGCTTCTCTGTACCTTTTTTTAGGTTCACATTGACATTAGTATGAATGACAAGCGTAATATCACTGTTCTTACACTCAGGGTTTTGCTTAATCTCAGGATGAGATTCAAAATATTTGTTTAACCCGAAATCTTCTTTCTGTTGCTTTCTATCATTTCCATCAATAAACAAATCTTCAAAAGTAATATTCTTCGAAGAGCGATGTGTATTGCAGTGCTTAGCTTGAACCAAGATAATTCTCGATTTGTTCTTCTGATCTTTATACTCAAAAAAAATATCATCAAAGGCTCCAAAACCTTCTATGTTTGATGCTAACCAAAAGTCAATTTTACTACTTAACCCATGAAGTAGATACAGCATTAATAATTTTACTTCATACTTGCGACCATGATCACCTGTTGATGTGCCATCTCTCTTCTTAAATGTACGATTACTAAGTACTTCAGACTGTTTGTTTTCTACATTCATACCCTACTAAACCTACGAATAACTTCTTTCTATAAAAAATTAAAGTCACCAAGTGCCTAAGATAATGCAACAGATTCTTTAACATTGTAATAACAGTGCCGAACAGGGTCAATTTTGTTTGCTGTCTTAAGCATAAAGATTCCCCGAATCTAATATGTCATTGCTGTAGGCTGCATTTAGTAATATAATCTCATATTAAATAAGACTTTACTTAAGTTTATGCTAGATTCTCCGCTAATTTTGACAGCCATTCTTATATTTTTTATTTTTACGTTGTCATTCTTTTTTATAAGAAAGATATTTGGATCAACAAACAAGAAGATAATAAAATCCTTTAGGAAAATTGTTCAGCAAATAAATGCATTAGAAACAGAAATGCAGAGCTTATCTGATGAGGAGCTTGCTGGTAAAACTGAAGAATTCAATCGAGAATTGAAAAATGGGAAAACGTTAAATGATCTTCTCGTACCTGCATTTGCAGTTGTGCGTGAAGCCTCTCGAAGATTTCTTAACATGAGGCACTTTGATGTTCAACTGATTGGTGGAATGGTGCTCCACAATGGCATGATATCAGAAATGAAAACAGGAGAGGGAAAGACACTCGTTGCAACTTTAGCAGCATATCTAAATTCCTTAGAAGGGAAAGGCGTACATGTCGTAACTGTTAACGACTATCTTGCAAAACGAGACACAGAGTGGATGAGCAAATTATATAATTCTCTTGGGGTTTCTGTTGCGTTTATTACGAATAACTTGACAGACGAAGAGAGGAAAGAGGCTTACAGTGCAGATATCGTGTATTCCACAAATAACGAGCTTGCCTTTGATTACCTGCGAGACAATATGAAATTTTCTCAAGAAGACATGGTTCAGAGAGGCTTTCACTACGGAATAGTTGATGAAGTGGACTCAATACTCATTGATGAAGCTCGCACTCCGCTTATTATTTCTGGCCCGGTTGAGGAAAACAATCAGATATATAAGCATATCAATAAAATAGTAACCAAATTAGTTGACTCCGATTATGAAGTAGATGAAAAAGGTAGAACGGTATTCTTGACTGAAGATGGTATTTCACGAGTGGAGGAACTACTAAGGTCATACAATCTCATTCCTGAAAATTCCTCGCTCTATGATACTGACAGCATGATAATGACTCATTATATAGACCAAGCATTACGTGCATATAAGCTGTTTACTGCTGATAAAGATTATATAGTAAAGGATGGCAAGGTAGTGATTATTGATGAATTTACTGGGCGTATGATGGAGGGCAGAAGATATTCCGATGGTCTTCATCAGGCACTTGAAGCGAAGGAGAATCTTGAAATTCAGCATGAAAACCAAACTTTAGCATCGGTCACATTTCAGAATTACTTTCGTATGTACAATAAACTTTCCGGAATGACGGGAACAGCAGCAACAGAGGCAGAAGAGTTTCGTGATATATACAGATTAAATGTAGTAAAAATTCCAACCAATGTACCTGTAAAAAGAGTTGATATTGATGATGAAATTTACGGTACAGAAAAGGAAAAATTTAATGCTGTGTTGAAGTTTATAGAAGAATGCTACAAACGCCTTCAACCGGTCCTTGTTGGCACGGTGAGCATCGAAAACTCTGAGAAGCTTTCTGCGCTTTTGCAAAGCCATTCTCTTAAGCATTCAGTATTAAATGCTCGTTATCATGAACAAGAGGCGTACATAATAGCGCAAGCTGGAGTGCCAGGTAGTATCACTATAGCAACTAACATGGCAGGACGTGGAACTGATATTCAGCTTGGTGGAAATGCTGAAATGATTGCAAAGGTGGAGCTAAAGAAGATAAAAAATGCTGATGAAAGAGAAAAAAAATACCAAGAAATAGTTGAAAGAGTAAAAAAAGATAAGGAAATTGCTATAAAAGCTGGTGGTTTATGTGTGGTTGGAACCGAAAGACATGAAAGCAGGAGAATAGATGATCAATTACGCGGCCGTTCTGGTCGTCAGGGGGATCCTGGACTTTCTAAGTTCTTTTTATCGCTCGAAGATGACCTAATGAGAATATTTGGCTCTGATAGAATGAGAAGCTTTTTACAAAAAGTAGGGTTAAAGAATAACGAAGCTATTCATCATCCATGGATCAATAAGGCACTCGAGAAAGCGCAAAAGAAAGTTGAAGCTAGAAACTATGACGTGCGGAAATCTCTACTTAAGTTTGATGACGTAATCAATAACCAACGTAAAGTTATTTTTAAGCAGAGAAACAATATCTTAGGCAACGAAATTAATGATATATTTGAAGTGTATAGCGAAGTAAATGAGAGCGTAGTAAAAGGTATAATCCAAAGTGGCTATTACGAAGATTATGTTGAAGATATAGCCAAAGAATTCCATACAAGGTATGGAATAACGCTTGATAAAGAAGACTTGGCAAAGTTTTTGAATAAACAAGAAGCTTTGAATTATATAAATGATAAGATACAAGAATTTTTTACTGAGAAAGAAAAATATTTCAACAGTCAGCACACTACAGATTTGTGGAATACGATCGTGAAGCAAATGATGATAATGACACTTGATCATTTATGGAGGGAACACCTTTCAGTTCTAGAGAGCCTAAGACAAAGCATAAGCTTACGTGCTATGGGGCAGAAAGATCCACTGAATGAATTTAAACGCGAAGCTTTCTTGATGTTTGAGTCAATGCTTGAAAAATGGAAGGAACTCACCATTCACCGCTTAGCACACTTTAAGTTGGCAGACAACCAAGAGATAGGCAATAGGTTACATTCTGCTAGAAATAGCAGACTTCCCAAAGTCTCAAGAAATGACAAATGTCCTTGCAACTCCGGAAAGAAATACAAACACTGCCATGGTGCGGTTACTGTAGTGAACTAATAATTATGGTTATACAGTTTGTTTATTTCCATCAACATTACTGCAGCTAACCTCACTTAGCTTACTGTTTAATGAATGCTCTGATGACTTATATGCAACTCCATAGGTAATACCACCAACTATCAGTACAGATGCTACAGTAATTCCAATTATTGCTAGTGCAGGTAATGCAGTGGCATAGGCAAGTACTAGTGGAACTACAACAGCAGATATAACACCCACAGTAATTCCTGCTGTTATAGCTTTAGGTCTATGGATGCATGATGGATTTGCACCATAATTTAGCAGGAGTTTTGCCATCCTTGGACTAGGTTTGTAAGGTTCATAAAAATTACCTAGTAAAGTTGTGTCACAATCTAGTAGCAGTTTTCCTCCTAACCTTATATTACGGTAACTATAATTAAGAGTAGCATAGTATAAAGGTGCCCTTCCATCCTTGTCTTTTATATTAGCATCTGCACCTTTTTTTAATAGCATTTCTATTGTTTGTATAAGTTCATAACCAATAGCATAATGCAAAGGAGTTTTTCCATCCTCGTCTTTTATATTAACATCTACTCCTCTTTGTAATAAAAGTCCCGCTATCTTTGCTGCACTATCATCCTTCATAGGAGTACATATGTTAGCATTACATGTAGCATAGTGCAAAGCAGTTCCTCCAGATTTATCCTGTAGATTAACATTTGCCACTTTCTCCAATAACATTTGCACTATTTCTATATCTCTTTTGCCAGCAGCTACATGTAAAGGAATCTCTTTATCTTCATCTTGTGCATTAACGTCTGCTCCCTCTTCTAGCAAAACTTCTACTACTTGCGTATACCCATACTGAGCAGAATAATGTAAAGAGGTTTTTTTCCATACATCTTGTACATTAACATTAGCCCCGCTTTTTATTAGGTGTTTTACTACTTTTCCACAACCATTTTTAGCTGCTATAAGTAATAAACCACAATTAAGTACTTCAAATGTGTGATTTATATCAAACTGGTTACTTTCCCACTCACTGTAGATATCTGGAAGCTTCTGCTGTAGTTCATCTTTGATTTTCTCAACTACATTTTCTGCACTCAGGTCTGGACTACTGTTGACTTCTTGTAGTATTAACCTTAATGTCATTTCCTTCTCCAAGATATAAAATTTTATTATGGCATATGGAGTGGATTATGTCAATGAAGAACTAAGAAACTGGTTCTTCTTTTTTTCTATAGCTTTAGGTTTACCTACAATTTGAAAAACAACAAATTCGTCATTCCGCTACTCGTTAGCGCCGCGGCGGTATGATGTAGGGAAACCTTTCTTGGGTTAGCTATAAAGTTAAAATTCGACCAGGGCAGCCGCAATAAGGTAGCAAACGCCATCATGTCTTTAGGAGAGTTTGCTAATGAAGGCTCTTAAGTTGACGCCATTGCCTGAACGGATACGCCAATTTTTATGTTCATTTGTAACCGTCTATTATTTTACACCCCAGTCTTTTTCAAATATTGCTAGCCCTTGGTCAGTAAGTGGGTGATTAATTAATTGTCTAAGTACTTTTGCTGGCACAGTAATTGAATCAGCACCAAGCCTTGCAGCTTCTATTACATGCGCTGGGCTTCTCACTGATGCAACAAGAACTTTAGTATCAAAACCGTAATTAGAATATATAGTACATATATCTTCTATTAGCGATAAGCCATCATAGCTTATATCATCAAGGCGACCAACAAAGGGGGAAATAAAACAAGCACCGACCTTAGCGGCAAGCAGTGCTTGTCCAGGAGAAAAACATAATGTGATGTTAACAGGTATTTTATGCTCTGTCCATAACTTTTTACAAGAAATTAATCCTTCATGTGTAAGAGGTAATTTGATCACAACATTATCAGCAATTTTTGCTAAATTCAGACCTTCTGTGATCATCTCTTCATGGCTATCTGCAACAACTTCAACACTAACAGGCCCTTTTATAATAGAGCATATTTCACGCACTAAATCCTCGTATTTATCTTTACGCCCGGACTTTGCTATTAAAGAAGGATTAGTTGTTATGCCGTCAATGAACTCCTTTAGTCCTTTAATTTCATTTAAATCAACGCTATCAAGAAAAATTTCCATATTCATCTCCTATAAAAAAAATACCCTTGCAAAATCTTGTCATCCTACCGCTTGACTTACAACCGTATGAACTTTCTGCGTTGTAAACATCAAACAGCCGATAACACAACTGTACAAATATTGAGACATAAGAGTAATTTGTACCAAGAAAAAAGATGTCATCCCAGTGCCCAGACCCCTTAGACAATGTACCATCTTTTGATTTTGTCCATTCTGGGCGGGGTTTTCAAGTTCTTTGATCTTAAATACTACATCTACTTTATCAAGATCAATGTTGACTTCTTTTACTAATGTTCTAATAAGACTACGTTTGGCTTGCCAATCTAGGTCCGATTTAACACTAGAATAAAAGCCCTTTATGCTATTTGTAATAAGATTCATTTTCTGCCGTATTCCCTTTTACCTTTTTCTTCTCTCCTTCAATCTCTTTTAAACGTTACTTCATTTTTTTTATTGCCTGCTTAAAGTCTTCCTTACTTATAGTTAGTGCATACTTTGTTGCCGTAAAAACTTCTGGTACCCAAACAATTGTAATAAGTATACACAATCTTTGTCAACTATTTTCGGCACTGGTATATTGACCTTACCCAGAAAAAGTGGAGAGAAAGAAAGGAGTTTTTTCGGGTAAAATAAAATTTTGGAGGATTAGAAATGGTAAGAGAATATACGGCAGAATTCAAATTGGAAGCTGTTAAGCTGGCAAATGAACAAAGAAAGGTAGGTCAACCAGTTGCAAAAGTAGCAAGAGATCTAGGAATAAGGGATAGTGTATTAGGAAAATGGATGAAGAAATATAACGAAAAAAAGTCAGCGGCAAATGCATTTCCAGATGTAGCACCTTATGACAAAGAGAGATTTGATTTACAGAAAGAGTTAGCAAAAGTAACAAGGGAAAGAGACATTTAAAAAAAAGCCCTGGCCAGTCAAAAAGAGTAAAATATTTTTTTATATAGTAACTGCTATAAAGTACAGGAATTATGTAGGATTTTCTGCTAGTGGCTACTATAAGTGGACCACAAGAAAAATAAGCAGTAGAGAATCAGCAAATAAAGAGCTACTCGCAGCTATTCAAAAAATATATCAAGTTTCTAAATGTAGATATGGAGCTCCTAAAATTCATGCTGAATTGAAGGCTTTGGGTAAAAGTTGCAACTTAAAAACAGTGCAAAGTATTATGCAGAAAAATGGTATTCAGGCTATATTGAGAAGAAAATTTAAAATTAAGAAACAACAAACGGACAGTAGCTCCCAATATATTAGACCAAAACTTTATTGTCGATCAACCAAATAAAGTATGGGATTACTTATATAAAAACCAAAGAAGGATGGCTATATTTGGCAACAATAATCGATCTATATTCACGCATGGTAGTTGGCTGGTCAATGAGCAGTTCAATAAATAAACAATTGGTTATGGACTCTTTATTAATGGCCGTTAACAAGCGTAAACCTGCCAAAAATCTACTATTACATAGTGATCAAGGTTCACAATATACTTCGCAAGGTTATCAATATCTCTTATCCATAAAAAACATAGATGAGTTATAAAGGTTGTTGTTACGACAATTCTGTTGTGGAAAGCTTCTTCAGTTCTCTAAAAAGGGAGTTACCAATAGACACCTCTCGGCACTCTAAACAGCATATCAAAACTGCTATATTTGAATATATAGAAATTTTTTATAACAAACAACGTCACTATTAACTATTGCATTCCTGAGCATTTTGATTCATCATTCTCTTTGTGAAAAACATTCCAAACTTTCTCTCCACTTTTTCTGGGTAAGGTCAGATACTATAAACTATAAAAAAATTTCTCCGATAGTTCATATAGCAAGTAAATTCACAAAATGAAGACTATTATTTTTATTACAGGTGTATCTACGGTTGGAAAATCAAGTTTGGCTCATATATTAGGTTCAAAGCTTTTTATGCCTAGAAACTTTGCAATTCCACTAACTATAGCTAACCCAAGAAAGGTTTCCCTACGTCATACCGCCGCGGTATCTCAGCATAGATTCCGCTAACGAGTAGCGGAATGACGAATTTGTTGTTTTTCAAATTGTAGGTAAACCTAAGCCACTTTAGCTATACTTGTAGAGAAAAAAGAATAGATGATGATCCTAAATATTTAATAAATTTGACTACTGAGGAATTTCAAAAATCTCAATTTTTTATTAATTGTGATATGGTACATTCTATCTTCATATAGCTTTCCTCTTCATACCTCAACCAATGAAATCAGAAGCATCAACTCCCTTTTGCAAGCAAGCAGCAATAACAGTATTCATCATTAGAAATGCAATGGTCATTGGGCCAACGCCCCCGGGTACTGGGGTCATAGCTTTGGCTTTCCCTTTTATTCCTTCAAAGTCAACATCACCTACAAGCTTTCCTACGTTAACGCTATTTATGCCAACATCGATCACTATTGCACCTTTCTTTATCCAGTCTGCTTGAACAAAATTTGGCTTTCCGACTGCTGCAACTACTATATCCGCTTTAGAGCAATATTCAGCTAAATCCTTGCTTTGTGAATGCAAGATGGTGACAGTGCAGTTTTCTTGCAATAGCAGGTAAAACATTGGCTTGCCCACGATATTTGACCTACCAATTACCACTGCGTTTTTACCGGAAAGGTTCTCTTCAATTGACTTAATTAAATGCAAAGAACCTTTAGGAGTGCAAGGTATAAGGCAGTTTTTTTCACCTTTAACTAATTTGCCAACGTTTTCATCATGAAAGCCATCTACATCTTTTTCAACACTTACTGTGTTAATTACTCTGCTTGCACTAATATGATTTGGTAAAGGCAATTGCACTAAAATGCCATGCACAGATGGATCTTCATTTAATTCATTGATTTTTTCAATTAATTCATCTTCTGAAATATTATCAGGCAAAACAATGGTCTCAGAACTTATGCCTATTGATTCTGCTTTTTTCTGTTTGTTGCGAACATAAACCTGACTTGCTGGATTGCTACCCATGAGAATTACTTTCAGGCAAGGAAAAATGTTATACTCTCTCTTTAAAATATCAATTTTTTGTGATAGCCTCTCACATAGGTCGTTTGCTATTTTTTTACCATCAATAATAATTGTCACTTCCTTGCCACTCCTTAAAGTCGGGTAATTTGATATCAAATAAATCCAATACTTTGCCAACAGAATGATTAATAATATCATCCAACGATTTCGGTTTAATATAAAAAGCAGGCACTGGTGGAGCAATAATTGCTCCCATCTCCGTTAATTTTAACATATTTTGTAAATGCCCAAGATGCAGTGGTGACTCTCGCACCATAAGAACTAACTTTCTTCTTTCTTTTAGCGTTACATCTGCAGCCCTTGTCAATAGATTGGAAGTAACACCTGATGCGATTTCAGACATTGTCTTCATAGAGCATGGTGCTACAATCATCCCTGAGGTTTTAAATGAGCCGCTTGCTATTTTTTCTCCAATCTTTTCTTCAGAATAGTAAAAATCTGCAAGTGATGTAATATCTTCAAGTTTTTCTTTAATCTCGTGAGCTAAAGTTACTTTCCCAGCACGACTTATCACTAAATGAGTTTCATAATCGACGTCTTTCAACGCTTCTAAAATACGCACACCGTAAATAGAACCAGATGCTCCACTTATTCCAATTACAATTCTGCTATTCACTTAACTCTTCTTCGTAGCTCATTCCCAATGCACGTTTATAGGTATCAAGCAATATTTCTTGTTCCTCTCTGTCATCATCATCCATCTTCCTCAGCCTAATAATTTGTTTCATCACTTTTATATCCCAACCTTCATCTGCGGCTTTTGCATATACATCACGAATGTGATCTTGCACATCCCTCTTTTCTTGTTCAAGTTTTTCGATTCTCTCTATGTAACCCTTCAACTCTTCAGCCGTTATTTTTACTGTATCTTCCATGAAACTCCACTAATTAATTGCTGCCACTAATATTACCAGTTTTTACTTGCACTTCAACAACAGTAATAATATTTTTATCTTTTTTTAAAATCTTAAAGCGAAAACCATACATGGAAAACTCCTCGCCTTCGTCAGGAATGCGCTCTATTTCATTCACAATCATACCTGCTAGAGTTGTAGCTTCTTCATCAGGGAGATTCCAGTATAACTGCCTGTTAATGTCCCTAATAGTAGATTTTCCTTCTATGTGATACATATTATCAGATATTTTCTTTATAAAATTCTCCGTAATCAAATCATGTTCATCCGAAATTTCTCCAACTATTTCTTCCAGTATATCCTCAAGAGTTACAATTCCCTGCAGTGCTCCATACTCATCAATAACAAATGCAAGGTGTTTCCTGTTCTTACGGAAGTTGTGAAGTTGCACGCTGAGCGGTGTACTTTCTGGTATGAACCAAGGCCTTGACATAACTTGGGTAATGTCAACTTCTTCCGCTTTATTATTCTTTTCACGCAAAGCATTTATTAGAGCTTTCACGTGAATTACACCTACAATGTTATCTGGTTCCTTCTGCCATAAAGGTACTCTACTGTGACTGCTGGTTAAAATCTCTCTTATTAACTCTTCTTTATTCCGATCTATATCAAGAGAAAATAGGTTTCTTCTATGGGTCATAATTTGTGATATCTCTGTCTCAGCCAAATCAAGTATGCTGCTTAGCATATCTAAATCCTGTTGCAACATAGTTCCTTCACTGCGGTGAAGAGTAATCATATTACGCATTGCATCCGCTGCAGATATCACTTCCTTATCTTTATGCAGCCCACATAATTTTAGGATGAGGTTAACAATAAATTGAATACCTAGTGTCAATGGAGAAAAAATCTTTACAAAAAACAATACAAAATAAGCAGAAAATGATGCAAATTTTTCAGGATTTTGAATAGCATAAGTTTTTGGTAGAACTTCGCAGAACAATAAAATACAAAATGTCATTATAATTGTTGATAGGAGAATGCCCTCATTTCCAAAAAGATTGATAAATATTGCTGTAAATAAAGCAGAGCAAGTAATATTAATAATTGTATTGCCGAGCAATACCGTTCCTATTGTCAATTCTTTCCTATTTAATAAGCGATCTATTACCCTGGCTTTTTTGTTACCGTCTAGCTTTAGCTTATTAACTCGAGAACGGCTAATTGAGGTTAAGCCTATTTCTGCTCCTGAGAACAAAAACGATAAAACTAACAAAACAAAAATTGCTGATGATACTAAGACCAATAACCAATCCATTAAAGTACGATGTTATTGTGATAAAAAATAAAATTAATTTTACATGTTATGAGAGGCATTTGCAAGCCTGAATTTATATTGCCGAATTTTATATACCTTTAATCTTAAAAAACAAATCATAAAGCATATTACACGCTGCGTTCACATGCTCATCCTCAATGATAAGTGGTGGGGTTACCCTTACTACTTTGTTGTTTAAAACCCTAGTTATTATTAAACCTTTATCAAGAGATCGACTAATAATTTTATCAGCTACAAGAGTTGCTAGTTCTATTCCCATTAGTAACCCTTCTCCACGAACTTCTAAAATCATCTCAGGAAATTCTTTAGCTAAAAGCAACAGCTTTTCTTTTAAATATTTACTAATTCTTTTAACATGATCAAAAAAGCCTTCTTTTAGCATTATATCGAGCACTGCATTACCAACAGTCATGGCAAGTGGATTGCCACCATAGGTTGATCCATGAGTTCCTGGAGTAATTGCTTCTGCTATATAATCTTTCACTAAACATGCAGCTACAGGAAAACCGTTACCCATAGCCTTCGCACAGGTTAGCATATCAGGTTCAATGCCGACATTTTGATAATGAAATAAAGAACCGATGCGTCCATATCCGCACTGCACTTCATCAAAGCACAAAATTATTCCTTGAGCTTTTGTTATTTCCCTTACTTTTTGAAGATATTCTACGTCTAGTGGATATACTCCACCTTCGCTTTGTATGGGCTCTAAAAATACAGCAGCTATTTCATTGTTGATTTTTTCTTCTAATGCTTTAATGTCATTTCTTGGCACTTTATCAAAACCAGAAAGGAGCGGAGCAAAACCTTCGCGTGATTTTTCATTGCCTCCAGCAGAAATTGCAGCAATACTGCGGCCATGAAAGCCTCCTTCAATTGTAATAATACGATTACGTTTTGCTTGCCCTTTTGAATAAAAGTAACGACGAATAAACTTAATTGCAGCTTCTGTTGCTTCAAGCCCACTTGAGCAGAAAAAAACTTTATCTGCAAAAGTAAGGGTTGTTAAACGCTCGGCAAGCCTTTCTTGCTCGGGAATAGTGAAAATGTTAGAGCAGTGCCATAATGAGCTCGATTGCTCTTTCAGCTTATCTGTAATGTATGGATGACAATGCCCTAAAGAAGTTGTAGAAATACCTGCAGCAAAATCTAAATATTTTTTACCATCTTTATCAAAAAGATATGCCCCTTCTCCCCTGACTATAGGAGTGTCAAGTCTATTATACGCATTAACAACATGATCCATTTTATAAGTATTGTGGTATTATCTATACTATACCTGAAATGAATCCATTAACACAAAGCTTTTCCTTTAACCTCTTATGCTACTTCAACTAAAAATTTGGCTAATGCAAACCTTTTTTGTCATTCTATAGCTAAAGTGACTTGGTTTTACCAACACTTATTAGCCATTGTAAAAGTTTTTGTTTCTATTGAATGATAGTTGTAGCCTATGCAAGAAGTTTATTGACTTTGAGCGCACTTTAGCCTATACAATTTTAATATCTTAAACTACTGGACATGCCCGATCTAAAGACAATGATGTTAAATTTTGGACCTCAGCACCCAGCTGCACATGGAGTGTTGCGTCTTGTTTTAGAGATGGATGGTGAAGTGATCGAGAGGGCAGATCCCCATATTGGGCTTTTGCACCGCGGTACTGAAAAATTAATAGAACATAAAACGTATCTTCAAGCTTTGCCTTATTTTGATCGCCTTGATTACGTATCACCAATGTCACAAGAGCATGCATATTCACTTTGTGTGGAGAAATTGTTGCAATGTGAAGTGCCAATTAGGGCAAAGTATTTACGTGTCTTGTTTTGTGAACTGACGAGAATACTAAATCATTTACTGAACGTTTCTTCTCAAGCACTTGATGTTGGAGCAATGACCCCTCTTTTATGGCTCTTTGAAGAAAGAGAAAAAATACTGGAATTTTACGAAAGAGCTTCAGGTGCAAGGTTTCACGCAGCTTACATCAGGCCAGGTGGAATTGCAGCAGATGTTCCAGAAGATTTGATTGAGGATATTGCAAAGTTTATAGAGCAATTTCCAAAATATATAGACGATGTTGATGAACTTTTAACAGAAAATAGGATATGGAAGCAACGCACTGTAGGAATTAGTGAAATATCAATTAAACAGGCACTTGATTGGGGCTTTAGTGGCCCAATGTTGCGCGCTGCTGGGCTTGCTTGGGATTTGCGAAAAAGCCAGCCATATGAGATATATGATCAACTAGATTTTGATATACCGATCGGCCAAAATGGCGACTGTTATGACCGTTATCTAGTTAGAATGGCAGAGATTAGGCAATCTATCAGTTTGGTGAAGCAGTGCATAGAGAAAATGCCTGAAGGGCAAATAAAAACTGAAGATAGAAAAATTTCTCCACCGTCAAGAGCAGAGATGAAAAAATCTATGGAAGCTCTGATTCACCATTTTAAGCTCTATTCAGAAGGATATCACGTACCAGAAGGTGAGGCTTACGCAGTTGTTGAGGCACCAAAAGGTGAGTTTGGAGTGTATATAGTTTCAGATGGTACCAATAGACCTTATAGGTGCCGAATAAGAGCACCTGGCTTTGCGCATTTACAAGCCTTAGACTTTATGGCAAAAGGACACATGCTTGCTGACGTTGCAGCAATTATTGGCTCACTCGATATAGTTTTTGGTGAGATTGATAGGTAATCATTGGTACCCGTTCAGGCAATGGCGTCATGCAAGTAGCTGACACATAACTGTACGAACATTTGTTTGCAAAGGCAGTATGTTAAGTGTTATAGCCGATTTTGCCTCAAACACAAAGGCAGTGCCTTGACTACTTGGATCCAGAAAAATTGATTGTGTACTATACAACATTTTTGATCAAAAGCGTAACCGTTCACTGTTAGACTGCATTCTGTGATTTTTAGCAAAACATGATCTTTCATTTGAGCTTCCTTCAATTTAAAATAAATACAGAAAATTGCTGCCTATAGCTAAACTGACTTAGATTTACCAACAATCGTCATCCCGCTACTTGTTAGCGGCTAAGAGATACCGCGGCGGCATAGCTATCTTCAAAAATATGGTTGAATAATTGTGTGTATAATTATTAATATTTTTAAACACTTTGGCTATGGCTTTATCTAAGTTTCTCGACCCTAAGCTGGATTTAACCTTCAAAAAAATATGTAGGGTCAAGAACTGGCGCGCCTACTTTAGGGTTTGGTGGCTGATCCATTGTTTTCACAATAGGCCTCAATCCAAATTCCCATGTTAACGTTTCCAGCTCCCGCCTCGTCAAACGCAGCATCCGCACTACGCTTTCCTAGCAGATTCTTTACCAAAGTTTATAACATATTGTGCTGGTGATGCTTTCGGTTTGTAATACCTTATTCTGTAGTCTGAATATAGACCCAGCGTTTTGTATATCCATTCGCTACTCCACTTCTTCCAACCAAACCCTCTCTTCACTTTCAGCTAATAAGTGATTTTCTATTTCACCTTCCAAACTTGCCTCCAGCAGCTTTTTTATAAATGGTGTAAATGCTCCATCCCTTCCTGTTAATGGTCTGCCTTCCCTTATTGATGACAGTATATTTGCTTCCAGTTCTTTGTAATCTACCAAACCGGTAGTTCTGTTTACTACTTTCTGACTCATTGTCAAACCTCCATTTTTTTTATATCAATTTATTACTTTTTTTTTGGTTTGACACACTTTTTTGAACATTCCCTGTTAAGATGCCTAATCTACTTTCAGCTCCTCATACCAACTCTCATTGTTGGCCAGTCAAATAGGAGACATTGCAGAGTTGTTTAATTGTGGAGCTGGCAAGAGAAGTAATAAATTTGCACAAAGCACCCTCAAGCAGAGCAATTGTATCGTATATTTTATTGCGCAAAATGTTCTGTTTTATATATAACCAAAGCCTCTCAACAGGATTTAGCTCAGGTGAGTACGGAGGTAGGTATATAATATCGATATTTTTAGGTACCTTTAAATTTTTTGACCTATGCCAACTAGCACAATCCATAACAAGAAAAGCCTCTCGTGTTTCTAGATATTGCGACATCTGCTCAAGAAATATGTTCATGCAATCAGTGTTGACATTTGGTGCAAATAAGCTAGAACTCTCTCCATTTCTAGGATTAACCGCACTATAGAGATAGAAATTTTGCCTACCTAATTTTGTTTTAACCTGTGTTCTAATCCCCTTTTTAAACCACCCATGTCCAACCTTTGAATGTGTGCCAAACCGTGATTCATCAAAGAAAAATAGCTCTTTTTCTGGATACTTGCTAATAGCTCCATTGAGATTTTTTTTTGAATTCCTCTTGTTTGCTTTTATCTTGTCCATTATGAACTGGTCTTGGTGTAATATATGAGAATTTCATCTTTTGCATATAGCGGTGTACTGTAGATTTGCTGATATTTAATCTGAACTTTTCCTGGATTCTTATTCTCATTTCTTTAATGGTAATATTAGGATTTTCTTCTATCCACTCTTCAATTTGCTGTAGTTGAACCTGATTTAATTTAGTTTTTCTACGGCGTTGTGGAGGAGCAAACAGTTTTTCTTCTCTGCCAAATTTCAAGAGTTTTACCCACGAAGTTAGTGCGCTTCTTGAAATGCAATATATTTTTGCTACAGCCGTTATACTGTACTTTTTTGCTGCAATTACAGCATTTAGTTTTTTTGAAACATATGCATTATTCCTTACTTTCTTCAGCATTTCTTTTGCTGATTCTACTACTTTTTCATCCAATAATTTTGATCTTAATGCCATTTATACCTCAACTATTTTACTTACTTCATTATGGCTTTTCTTCCATCTTTGTCCATCTGTTTGCCGTGTAATGGGAATTGGTATCAGTATGTAAACTGCGTGGTAAAGATTCTAACTCCTTTGCAGCACTTAAGTTTTTATTTTTTGCATGTATACCAAGCTTATTGAATTCTCGAGCAGCAGGAAACACCCTTGCTTCAAGAGAGCCAGCAGTTTTATTATAATGATCAACAGCACTTTTTAAGCTCCTGCGCAAATTATCAAAGTTTTCACCCATTGTGCAAATGCGCTCATATAAAATATGACCTAGTTCACTGATTTTCTTTGCGTTTTCAGCTATCATCTCTTGCTTCCATCCGTACGCTATTGCTCTCAGCAACGCAATTAGAGTGATCGGTGTTGCAATGATCACTTTTTTTTCCACTCCAATCTCTATCAAAGCAGGCTCATATTCCAGTGCTGCGCTAAAAACCCCCTCCCCTGTTAAGAAAAGCACCACAAGTTCTGGCGTATTTTCAAATTGATTCCAATACTCTTTTTTACCCAGATCATTTATGTGTTTTTTTATTGCCAGGGAATGATTCTTTAATTTCTCCTTTTGTATTTGCAAATCATTTTGTGATATAGCATCCATGTAGGAATCAAGCGGCACTTTAGCATCTATTATTATTTGCTTTCCAGATGGCATTTTGATTATTAAATCAGGACGCAATAAATTATCCTCGTTTTTATCAACCACTGACGGCTGAGTAAAAAAATCGCAATATTCAATCATTCCCGCCATTTCTACCACCCTTTTGAGCTGCATTTCACCCCACTTTCCTCTGATGTGAGGCTTTCTCAAGGCATTAGCAAGGCTGGAAGTTTGGTTCATCAGCGCTCCAATTTGCTCCTTTAAACCTTCATAGGCCCCTACCCTCTCCTTTTCTAGCTCACGTATTTCATTATCGAATTTTTCTAATTTTTCTTTTATTGGCGTTACAACTTCGTTGATCGTTGCTTGTCTTTTTTTGAAATCGCTTTCCGTTTCTTTTAATTTGTTATCAATGACTTCCTTTGCTAAGTTCAGAAAATTATTGTTATTTACCTGCAAAGCATCAAGAGAGAGCGCTTTAAAAGTGTTTGTTAATCTCTCCTCTGCTTTTGTTAGTAATTCTATTTCCTTTTTCTTTTCCTCACGTTCTTTTTGCAGAGTTACTTCAAGTTCTGCTCTTTTGATCCTTAAATCAACTATTTCTTCATTCTTCGTAAGCAAACTTTGCTTTGTTTCTTGAAGTTCTTGCTCTAATTTACATAAATTACCCTCAAGGTTTGCTTTCTTTTCGCTCAGTTTTTTTACGATAATGTAGAAAAATAGTAATAGAGAGACAACCAGAGCTATAGAATTGAAAAGCATCAGAATAAAAAAGCTGTATTTACAATTCTATATGATTTTTGTGTGTATAAGAAAGAAAAAAGGAGCACCTAAAGAGGTGACCTTACCCAGAAAAAGTAGAGAGAAAGTTAAGACGTTTTTATCATGAGAATAAATTGTGCAGGAATGCAATAGTTAATAGTAGAATGCCTACGTTATTTGTTATAAAAGATTTCTATGTATTCAAATATGGCAGTTCTGGTTTGTTGAGCGAGAAGTATCAATAAGCAGCTCCCTTTTAAGTGAACTTTTCTGCAACAGAGTTATCGTAACAACAGCCCTTATGGCTCATGCTGGAAATGATGTTTTTTGTATTCAATAGAAATTGGTAATTTTGAGAGGTATACTGTGACCCTTGATCGCTATGTAACAGCAGATTTTTATCGGGTTTGCGTTTATCAACGGCCATCAATAAAGAATCTATAACTAATTATCATGTTACTCATTAACCACCATGCGTGAATATAGGTCAATTATTGCCGCCAACAACCTTCTTTAGTTTTTATGTAGGTAATCCCAAACTTTATTTGGCTGATCAGTAGTAAAATTTTGATCCAATGTGTTCGGAGCCACAACTCGGTTGCTTATTTGCTGTTTTTTATTTTTGAACCTTCGTCTAAGCTTGGCTTTAATGCCATTTTCTTGCATAACACTTTGTACTGTTTTAATTTTTGCCTAAAGCTTTTAATTCAGCGTGAATTTTAGGGGCTCCATATCTGCATTTAGAATGCTTGATGTATTTTTTGAATATCTGCTAGAAGCCCTTCTTTTGCTAATTCTTTACTGCTTTTTTCCTTAGCAACCCATACCACCAGTACAAAACCCTACATAGTTCCTGTGTTTTATAGCAATTTCTATATAAAAGAATACTTTACTCTTTTTCTTTGCCCAGGGCTTTTTTTAAGATGTCTCTTTCTCTTGTTAGTTCTTTTTTTAGATCAAATCTTTCTTTGTTATAAGGAGCCTTTGCCTGGAAATGCGTATGCTCCAGACATTTTTCCATCATATTTTCTTACTTAACATACTGCCATCTATACCTAGATCTTTTGCTATTTTTGTACTTGCTTGACCTGTTTCTTTAACCAGCTTAACAGCTTCTAATTTGAATTCTGCTGTATATTCTCTTCTATTTGTCATATTTTGAAAAAACGTTTTATTTTACTCCAAAAACGTCTTAACTTTCTCTCTACTTTTTCTGGGTAAGGTCACTACTTGGATGACAGATAGTAGTGCGAAAGTCTCTTACAACTTACTTTTAATTAGTCTAACCCATGCGTGCCAATCCCTCTCACCAAGATTGCTTTCAAAAGATAGGAGATCCTTTACAGCTTTTGAGCAAATTTCTTCACTTGGAATTGATAACTCCTTATTCATTGCTAACGTTAAACATTGAGTTTTGCACGCTTGTTCTAAATGATACGAGTAAAACATTGCTTCTTGTATAGTCCGACCACACGTTATAGATCCATGATTACGCATTAACATGACAAAATTTTCTTTCAGATCAGCTATTAACCTCTTTCCTTCTGTATCGCTAAGTGCTAGGGAATTATAATTATGGTAAGAGATTTTATTGTAAAAGTGCAGTGCCCATTGACTTATAGGAAGCAGCCCATCTTTGAGAGAAGAAACCGCTACAATAGAAGGTGTATGCAAGTGAAAAATTGCTTGAATATCTTTCCTTGCTTGATAAACAAAACCATGAATTATATAGCCAGTTCTATTATATTGATATTCTTTGCCTTCAATTACATCTCCATCAAATGATACTTTCATTAACGAACGTTCATCTACTTCATCAAAACGCATACCAAACGGATAAATATAAAACGACTTTTGATCTTCAGAACGCACTGAAAGGTGAGTATATGTATGATCATCGAACTTAAGGTAGGACAAAATCTGATAGGCATAGACTAGATCCCTTTTTACTCTGCTCTTTGTTAACAACACAATCCTCTGTTAGAATCTTCTGAAGGTTTATACGCGAAAAGAGACTTGTAGTAAACTAATAAGTCTATGCCACTCTGTCTTGCTTTCTGAATACCAAACACTTTTGTGTTGTAGCTTGCTTAAAAATAGTTATCGTTATTATAGAGTTTATATACAGAATTTATGTTTTTAAATTACATAATATCTTAACTACAAAAATAATTTTCTATATAATATTTCATATGTTTTAAAGCTTCATTTTTATGTTATTATAAATGTAAGTTTCAAGATTGAAAATAATATGGTAAATATTAACACAAAAAAACAGCCAGCAGGATTTTTCATATATCTCTCTGGTCTTTCGGGAAGTGGTAAACTTTCCACAGCAATAGAATTATCTAATATGATAAACGCATTAATTGTAAATAGTAAGTTCTATAACAATGTTCAAGCTTGCTCTATATACGATGGTGTCTTTGAACGTGATCAAATACCTAAAGAAGTTCAAGATAGAATATATGGCATTATGCAAATTATGCTTCAGGTAATAGAAAATTATCCGATTCACTCAAAAAATTACATATTTATTGATGAGTTGATGGAAAATAATGACCAGAACATGAGGATGTATGATTCAATAGTAAGGCTTAGTAAAAAAATGAACACAGAAATCCTTCCTGTGGTACTTAGGTGTGATCTACCGACATTACAAAAGCGTATTGCATTAAAAAGGCAAAGAAAAAATAGGAAGGTGATTAATCTAAATAGCATTGTAGAGAAATTTAGGACTGACGATTTATTTATACCACCAAGTGCCATAGAGATAGAAAATTCAGATATGAGTATAAAAGAAGTAGCTCAAGAGATAGTAAACCAGATGCACAAGCTTAGTAACATTGCATGTA
This sequence comes from Wolbachia endosymbiont of Rhagoletis cerasi, assembly GCF_018454475.1. Lineage (NCBI taxonomy): Bacteria > Pseudomonadati > Pseudomonadota > Alphaproteobacteria > Rickettsiales > Anaplasmataceae > Wolbachia > Wolbachia endosymbiont of Rhagoletis cerasi. The sequence goes on from NZ_JADCNC010000005.1 coordinate 39,708, forward strand.
CGCGAAAGAATAGTCTATAATGATTTCATATACTGAGGCTCATTTAAATATAGAGCTTCAACTTCATTTAATTTTTGCTTGTTCTCTAATCTATAACGGACTAATAGCCCTGCATGGCTAGCATTTAAATTGCAATCCATATGTGTACTGCTTGTAGCGTGACACTGGGATCCAGGTGCAGATAGTGGCAATAAATTGAAATCAAATAACTGCGTATAAAACCCTTGAGCATTTTTGACTATAGCTCTGATATTTTTTTTGTTATTCGTACAAAGCAAAGATATTGCGTAGGCTTGAACTTCCAGCGCACTAACTCCGTATAATGGCTTATTTGTAGCAAGATTTATACCTTGTGCAGCTGATATACCAACTCTAATTCCAGTGAAACTTCCTGGTCCAACTACTACCACTAAATGATCTATTTTATCATAATTATAGTTGTGCTTATCAAACAAAGTATTCAGAATTTGAAAAAATGATTCTGCATGATTGTTGCTGGCGGAATTGTGCTCTACAAAACAGTTACCATCATAATCAACTATTGCTATTGAACTACCAATACCTACAGTATCAATCGCTAAAATAGACATTACTTAAGCTTATCATAGAGTTTTGTAAACATTATAGCAAAGGCACCATTACCCATAACGTTTGCTGAAGTGATTATTGGATCAAACACTATATACAGTGCTATGATTAACGAAAGCATTTCCGGAGAAAATTTGAGGTATTTCTCAAGAATAGGTAGCATTACCATAATTCCTCCTGCCGGAACTGCCACGATAGCAAACTTAAATAACAAAAAATAGAGAAGGAAAGTTACATAGTCTGTTGTGCACAATGAATAACCGGAGGCAATTATCATTGATAATATTATAATAAAAAAGCAATCACCTACTAAATGAAAGCTAGCAGTTATTGGCACAACAGACGATGCTATGTCAGGTTGCTTTACATTTTTTTTGCTTCCTTCAAGAGTAAGCGGCATAGTTGCATTACTAGACATTGTGCTCATTGCAGTAATAAATGCCGGTATCATATTGCCTATACTAGCTATCCAGCTTGTGATCTTGAATGAATTTGCTGCTCCATATAAGAGGAAAACATAAAGGTAGGTTGCAGATGCTATAATAATGAAAATTATTGAGTAATCCTTAAATATTATAGATAAAACTTGATCATGCTGCATTTTTAAAGCAAGCCCAAGCCCAAGTACAAATATTGGAATAATCGGCGTCAAAAACGTCTTCAAAATAAAGAGAGTTAAATCTAACATTTTGTTCGAAAGCTCTCTGCTTTTTTTGGGTAGCAGTGTGGACACTACTATGCTGGACACAAATCCACAAGCAAGGGCATAAAAATTAGAAAGCAATGCAGGCAGTCTAAACGACCATAAGGGAACAATTGTTTCTTCATACGTTATATCTTGTATTGAATAAGTGTTTTGTATGATAAAATGCCCAACAGAATAAGCTATTAAACTTGAAGCCAGATTCGATAAGAAGATCATTATAATAAGTAACAATATGAACTTTATAGCTGACTGCTTAAGATTGTTAACACTGCTAAAGATTAACGCAAAAATAATAAAAGGCATTATAAATAGCAAAACCTCTTTTATACTAAGGCTCGTTGAGTACAAGAAGGTTTTTACTTCCATTGGAACTAAATGACCAAAGAATGCAGCTGAAGTGATGACCGTGAGTAAGATTAATAGTTGTAGCACGTTCTTATATACCAATGTCCTATGGACATATATATGGTAAGTTAGTTGTTAAGTAAAGCAAAACTGTCTAAACTGCACAGCAAATGGTGTAATGAAAGTGGAATGACAAAAAAGAGTGAAATTAGCATTCACTTATTATTCGTGTCATTTTCAGTAAAAGCTTCTTCCCACGTGCCTTGAGTTGCTGCGCGGCTATACTCTGTTACTCTATTTTCAAAGAAATTCGTATGTTCAACGCCATTTAGTATTTCATCAAGCCACGGAATAGGATTATCATTGACATCATATATGGACTCAAGACCTAATTGCATTAACCGTCTGTTTGCTACGTAGCGTATGTAATTGCGCACTTCTTCTGCGGATAGTCCTTCAACATCTCCTAAATCAAAGGCAAGCTTTATGAATTCGTCCTCAAGTTCAACGATGGTGCGACATGCAGAATATAATTCCTCTTTAAACTCGTTGTCCCAAATTTCATTATTCTCTTTAATAAATGTATTAAACAACATGATAATTGAATTGGTGTGCAAAGTTTCATCACGGGCTGACCAGGCAATTATTTGTCCCATGCCTTTCATTTTTCCAAAGCGTTGAAAATTGAGCAAAATTGCAAATGATGCGAATAACTGCAACCCCTCGGTAAATGCACCAAACACCGCTAGAGTTTTAGCTACATGTTTTTTATCGTGTTTTTTGCTTTCCTCGAATTCTAACATGTATTCATACTTCTTTCTCATAGCATCATACTTTAAGAATGCTTGATACTCGCTTTCTGGCATGCCAATTGTGTCTAAAAGATAAGAATAAGCTGCAATGTGTATAGTTTCCATATTGGAAAAGCTTGCAAGCATCATGCATATTTCCGTTGGCTTAAATATATTTGAATAATGCCTCATGTAGCAGTTATTTACTTCAATGTCTGCCTGAGTAAAAAATCTAAAGATCTGGGTTAGTAGATTTTTTTCTACACTTGAAAGTTTAGTTTTCCAATCCTTCACGTCATCAGCGAGCGGAACTTCTTCAGGTATCCAATGTATCCTTTGTTGCTGTAGCCACGCATCATAAGCCCAAGGGTAATTAAAAGGTTTGTATATTGGATCTGCTTCTAACAATGACATAAGACACCTATTATTTTCTAAAGTAAATATTATATTAAGTGATATTGAGAATCAGTCAATTTAACTTTTTTGAAATTTGACGGCAGATAATTTATTAGTGTATTATAGCTTCAAGTAATTTATCAACAGAAATGCGAGTATTAATATCTTTTATTTTATTATTTACAGTGAGCTGCACTCACACTATTCACAATCACGGAGCTCCTGGCATTAGTGTTGAATTGTGGAGCAAGATAAAAGTAGGTGACGATAAAGAAAAAGTGGTTCACACTTTAGGATCACCAACATTAGTATCAAAGTTCGATGACAATGTTTGGTACTATGTCTCATATAAAATTAAACAAGCCAATTTTTTAGGAAAAAGGAAGTATAGTAGTAAGTCTCTGCAAATTTCATTCGACCAGGACGGTAAAGTTGAAGATACAAAAGAAACTGACATCTTAGAGAGATCTTTGGCTGTTTCTGATTGAAAGTTTGCTCAGATCTTCCTACGTCATACCGCGGTTCATTCCATAACTGTACGAACATTGCGATTTGGGCCTACCAGAAGGGTGTCATGAAAGTAGCTGACACTAGTTCCTTTATGACGGCAGTGCCCAGACTACTTGGATCCAGGAAACTTAATTGCAAGTAATGCATTGGGTTTGGTAAGTATGGGTTTTGCGTTATAGAATGAAGCACTTTTGGTGAATTTGTAAAGAAAACTGGATCCCAGTGGGCTTTGTTGCATCGCTACTTATGAAAGGCTAACTATAATTAGGATTATAAGCAACCTATTGAAAATCTTGTTTTTTTGCAATCAATCTGATCAAATTTAAGAATAGTAATTTATTATTTATATTAATAAATTTAATTCTATTGAAAATAGCTAAAGCATTGAAATTCTTGAATTTTAGCCGGATTAGTGAGTGGTAGTGAAATTTCTTTTACTCAAATTTAGGTATTCACTGACCGTTCTTGTTATAAATACCAGAATAATAAGCTACTGATATTCTCCACCTTTTTTATCTTTAATCCATCATAGCTAGCGATGCAACAAAGCCATCCCAGTGTCAAGCACTGGGATCTGATGGGCCAAAATCACAATGTTCGTACAGTTATGGAATGAATCGCGGTATGACGTGTTGCTTGGGTTAGCTATAGATTTCTGAAATGATTTCAAAAAAATGATAACTAAGATTAAAGCGACAACATGAGGTTTCTCAGCTCTGGAAATTTCATGTCTAGCTGCAAAAATAGATACTTATTTAAAAAATATCCTGTAACTTTCAGTCCTAACTGAAATTCTTGGAATGAGTAGCTGTTTTGTAGGTTATTATTGTATACATCATGTAACATTTGTGGAAAAGGTAGGAGTTTATCTGCATAATAATCTCCTGCTTTTTTTGACACTGCTCTACCAGTTTTTGGAGAAATAAATTGTAAATTTTCCTTAACACCTGTTACAGCGCATTTGGATAAGTCTAACTTGAATCCCAATTGCGTAAGAAGCAGAAGCTCTAAGTTAAGATAATGGCTTTGCCAAGACTGATTGTTGTGTTTAATTACATCGATGAAATATCGAAAATTGTCATACAGCACGGCACAGGGTTCACTTTCTGGAAGCACTTTTTCTAAAATAGAGGAGAAAGAAACAATAGTAATGCTTTTTAACCTATCTTGAAAGAAATGATGGAATGGAGATTCGATTAATTCGCACTTAAAAAAACCTAGATTTTCAGGTAACTTAGCACTCCATTCTGCATGTAATAGATTACTTATCTGAAACTTATAATTGCTATTGTTTGTTAGCTTAGTTAATCCCCTGCGCTTTCCATGATTTTTTGTAAACAGAGAGAGAATTAAGTTTTTATCGCCGTATTTTTTAGCAGCTATAATGATGCCTTCATCTTTCCATCTCATTTAGAGTATATTGACCGTATGATATTATAGGATAGTACACCTAGAGCGTGTAATCCATAAAAATCACTTACTCCGTCACTGTCTGCTTCCAAAGTTTCAAGGCTATGAGAGAGTAAGTTATTGGCTGCCACTCTTCTTCCTGAGCCTCCATGCTGAGCTTTTGGTTTGCTAAATAATTGTTTGAATGATTTTAGTAGCATTACTTTTCCTTATCTGAAACTTTCGATAATTCAGCTTCTAATTCTTCTATTGTTGGCAGAGCTGTTTTTATGTTTTCTGGTAGATTCTCAGTGATTTGATATTCTGCAAGACCTATTGGTTTGGTCATGTCTCGGAGTGTATATTTAGCAAGTACATCGTCTTTAGATTTACATAAGATTAACCCTATAGAAGGTTGATCTGTCGAGTGCTTCAGTAAATCATCAACTGCAGAAAGATAAAAATTCATTTTACCAGCATATTCCGGCTTAAAATCCTTATCTTTTAGTTCAATCACTACGAAGCAACGTAACTTTAAATGATAGAATAATAAATCAATATAAAAGTCTTTATTACCAACATCTAAATGAAATTGTCTACCAACAAATGCAAATCCTTCACCGAGTTCTAACAGAAATTTTTCCATATGCCCTACGAGTCCTTTTTCTACTTCTCTGTCATGAGCATCCTTACCTATACTTAAAAAATCAAAAATATACGGATCTTTTAATGTGTAATGTGCTAGATCGGATTGTGGAGATGGTAATTTTTCTTTAAAATTAGTTATTGCTTTTCCTTGACGTTTATGTAGTCTAAGTTCTATCTGCATCACCATAATGTTACGTATGTTCAATAGCTTTTTTTACATAAAATAATCTTATTTCATGACTTTCTATTTTTTCCAAAAGAGTGATATTGTGATACCAAGTTAATTGTGCAAGAGGCTCCTGCACAAATTCAACATCAGGATATTCTTCGGCAAACTTACGCATATACTTCAGATTTCTCGTGCTAAAGCCTTTCATTTCTGGAAATGTACTTCTCAAATCCTTACTTAATTGATCAATTACCTTAGCTCCCCAGATTTTGGCGTTTTAGGATCTCTGTACCAATATGGTGGTAAAGCAAAATAAGCTTACTATTTACTGCAAGTGCTGCTTTATAACGGTTTGTTGCAATATGATCCTTCAACTGCTCTAAAAATTCTGTATATTCTTTTCCTATAATTTTTGTCATACGGTTCCTTTTAATCCATTATACAATTCCTTTGTCTGTCGAGAAGACAATCTTCCGCTTGCCTTCAGCTTTGAAGGGATTCCTTATTGACTTCAAACTTGTCCATCAACTAAAATATATTGACTTTACGTGCAATATTAGCTTTAAACCAGTAAAACAAGCTGCTTAACATATGCGTTTTTTCTATTCTAATTATATTCTTTTTTTGTCTTTATGTTGTTTTTTGCTTTTTTCGTTATCTTCAACAAAAGCCCAAACGAATGATACGTCAGTTGTTCCTATACCACAAAGGAAAAAAGAAACAGTTGGGCACACTGTTGTAGCACAACCGAGGCAAATTATCGAAATGCAAGAAGAAGTCATTATTAACGAGGGTAAAGAATTCATTCCTGTTCCAAAAAGAAAAAAAAGTGTAGAGAAGAAACTAAGAAGGGATGTCAGAGAGGCAAAGAATGAAATAGGAAACGAAAAAAGCGTTGAGAGCAAAAAGGATGAATTAGTTGTAACAGAAATTATTAACTCTATAAGAGACAAACTTACAAAATGCTGGAGCATTCCTGAAAGCATAGCTTACAAAGAAAATTTTAGTATAAAAATCAACTTATTATTATCCAGTCAAGGTGAGATAATTATGGCCGATGTAGCAAACAGTAGTTCCTATCGAGATAATCCACTTTTCAGGTCGATAGCAGATAACGCAATGCGTGCAGTATATAAATGTAGCCCATTAACCGGCTTGCCTATTCAGCACCACCACATTTGGCGTGAAGTAACACTAGATTTTATTCTATAGCTAAAGTAATTCTATAATTTAATAAGCCCACTGTATCCGTTCAGGATAGCAGCAAGGTAGTATAACCATAGAGTAAAAGTGAGTTTACAACAAATGGTGTCATCCCAGTGCTTGACACTGGGATGGCTTTGTTGCATCGCTAGCTATGATGGATTAAAGATAAAAAAGGTGGAGAATATCAGTAGCTTATTATTCTGGTATTTATAACAAGAACGGTCAGTGAATACCTAAATTTGAGTAAAAGAAATTTCACTACCACTCACTAATCCGGCTAAAATTCAAGAATTTCAATGCTTTAGCTATTTTCAATAGAATTAAATTTATTAATATAAATAATAAATTACTATTCTTAAATTTGATCAGATTGATTGCAAAAAAACAAGATTTTCAATAGGTTGCTTATAATCCTAATTATAGTTAGCCTTTCATAAGTAGCGATGCAACAAAGCCCACTGGGATCCAGGAATTTTAATTGTAAGTAAGCATACTGAGTTGATAAGTATAAAAGTAGCTAGAAAATAAACATTTTTGATGAGATTATATGGAAAACTGGATTCCAGTGTCAAGCACTGGAATGACACCCTCCTGGTGGAGACTGCCCTCAAATCACAACATTAGTACAATTGCACTATCTGTAAACATACATTGCTTTAGCTATATGTCTAATTTCAGAGATCTAGCCAGTAACCACTCTATTTCTACCACTGTTTTTTGCTTTATATAAATATTTGTCGGCACGTACTATAAATTCTTTAATATTGTCAAGGTCAGATTCTTGCATTTCTGCAATTCCAATGCTCACAGTTACATCGTGGGTTGTATTTTTATCCGCAAGTACAAAATGTTCTTTAGCAATAATTTTTCGTATTCTCTCCGCAATAGTATACGCATCTGATGTATCGGTATCTGGCATTACAACAACAAATTCCTCACCGCCAAATCTAGCTAGTAAATCTGTCACTCTGATATTTTCAGAAATTCTTCTCTGTATTTGCTTTAAAAGTTCATCTCCAGCACTATGCCCAAAACTGTCATTCACCATCTTAAAATAGTCTATATCAAGTATCATAAGAGATAACCTTCTATCTTTTTCTACAGAGTCCTTAACAATGTTTCTTAAGTGTGCATCAAAATATCTTCTATTATAACAGTTAGTTAATGGGTCCTTTATAGACATTTCCGCATTATTGAATAAATTCATTCTCAAGGCATCTTGATATCTTTTGCGTTTTACTTGCGAGTTAACCCTTGCTATTAACTCACCCTCATCCAAAGGTACTGTTAAATAATCATTAGCACCTACATCAAGTGCTTTTACTAAATTGTTTTTATCATAATCCTCAGAAAGAATTAGAATTGGTGTATAACGTGTTTCCACCTTACTACGAAACCCAGAACACAAACGCAAGCCGTCAGTTTTGGAAAACTGCATATCAGAAATGATCAAGTCGTAATTATCCTTAATACCAACCTTTAATGCCTCTATTGGATCACTCAGTATTTTAATTGACCTAAAGCGTTGCTTTAGTACATTATATATTTGCTCTGCCTGAAAGACGTCCTCATCTACAACAAGTATGTTAGCATCAAAAATCTGATTGGAATAATCCATAATACTGTTTCCTGCTACTCCGCCAATCTCAGCGTTGGTTTCTCCTCTTAAACGCAATTCATCTATAATCATTTTTAAGCGCGTGAGAGACTTAATTCGTGCAGATAAAGCAGTTTCGTTTATTGGTTTAGTCAGAAAATCATCCGCGCCAGCATTAATACCTTGCACTCTATCATGAGTGTCATGCAGTGCAGTTACCATAATTATTGGAATATGGGTTGTCAAGGGATCACTCTTTAGCTCCTTACAAACTTGAAAGCCATTCATCTTTGGCATCATGATATCAAGTAATATAATATCAGGCTGTTGCTTTGCTACTAAATCTATAGCTTCTTCACCATCATGAGCTACGATAACCGTATAGTACTCTGCTTTTAGTCGAGCTTCTAAAAGCTTGACATTAGATAGTACATCATCTACTACCAGAATCTTCGCTGTCATTATCTTTAGATGTATTATCTATATCATAAGTAGGATAAAGCTTACCATTTTTACCAACTATGTAATTTACTTTCTCAGTATTACACTCTTTATATAAGTCTTCAATTCCGGCATCCTTCAATAACCTTTTGGCTTTTAACTTTACAATTGTAAAATACCTATATATAGTCTTAATAAAATCAATAAATACAGGTACCTTATTTTTATCAAGAACAATTATGCTCACTAAAGCTACAACTAAAATTTCTGAAAGACCTATATTGAACATTTTCCTATGAAGCAAGTACTTTAATCCTTCTGATTATAAATATTAATTTGCTTAAATCAAGTTTAGAAGCAACCATCTCATCTAAAAAACTATTATAACGTTCTATGTAGTCCTTATCATTACAAGCCCAGGTTTGAACCTTATCTTCGGGGTTATCAGTAGCTTTTATGACTTTAACAGCTAGCTTGTGATGGTAATTGCTTAAATCGTCCAATAAATCATTAACTAAGCTGCGATCCCAATAAGAAGAGCGGCTTTTCATCTTGATGGCAATTGTTCTAATCAGATCGAATCTTAACAGCGACTTTAACTCAAAGTATATTTTACCAGCATCAAGAATGGACAAAGATGTCTGTTCAGCAACAGATATAATATCCAGTGCATAAGTAAGAACGCACAGGTCAGCAATTTTTTTTGCTAGATCTTTATCTATATTAAGTTCCACTAAAGAAGTGTATCCATGATTATAGACCTTTAACAGGTGTTCATCTAAAACATCATGGCCTAAAGTTTCAATTGCATCTTTAAATTTTGTAACATCATCCAATTCTACAAAGCTAAGATTTTTTACTAACCAAAACGATACTCTGCCAATAAATTTCTGCACATTTCTCACTATTTGCAAGTATGAGTTAATATCAATTTTTCCATCCAATTCATCAATTTTCTGCCACAGGTTATTTAAATCATATAGGTGGTTAACAACGATATATATGTTAACTGCTTCGTGTACCTTAATTCCAGTATTCTCAACTAAATTATTAATAAATATACAGCCCATCCTATTTACAACATCATTTGCAAAGCAAGTGGAGATAATTTCTCTACGAAGTTGGTGTTTTAATATGAAATCCTTAAACTCTGTTAACATCTTTTTAGGAAAATAACCTAGCAAGTAGTCATTAGATATAAGATCTTTTTCAGGCAGATCGGAATGTATAATTTTATTTTTTATTGCTGTTCTAGCATAAGATATTAGAATAGAAAGCTGAGGAGAACTGAAACCTTCTGCACCGGTTAACATCCTTGCTACCTCTTCGTCAGCTGGAAGAAATTCTACGCTTCGGTTTAACAGCCCAGATTTTTCTAAACTGAGCAGTAACCTGTGGTGCTGCTCCAATCTCTCTTTAGCTTGCAAACACTCAAGAAGTAATGCTTTTGTTTCAATTTTGTTGTGGTTCTCAAGCACTTTGGATGCAACTTCATCCACCATACTTGCCAGTATTTCATTCCTTTTTTCTAAAGAAATACCCCCTGCTTTCATAGCTGAAACAAATGCAATCTTAATGTTAACTTCAAGGTCCGAACATATCACTCCGGCTGAATTATCAACAAAGTCTGCATTGATATATCCACCTTTTTCAGCATATTCTATTCTTCCAAACTGTGTACAACCAAGATTTCCACCCTCTATAAACATAGAAGCTCTAATATCTTTACCATTCACTCTTAACTCATCGTTTGCTTTGTCACCGACCATGCTATGATTTTCACTCTTTGCCTTAACAAACGTGCCGATTCCTCCATTCCATATGAAGTCCACTTTTGCTTTCAATAGATATCTAATCAAATCACTTGGAGGTAGCATATCTTCTGTTATATCAAAGCACTTTTTTATTTCTTGAGAAATGTTTACTTGCTTACTGCTACGCTCAAATACTCCTCCACCCTTAGAAATCAAATCTTTATTATAATCCATCCAAGTTGAAAATGGTAACTCAAAGAGACGTTTACGCTCTGTGAAACTCTTTTTTGCATCAGGGTTTGGGTCAACAAAAATATGCATATGGTTAAATGCGCCGATTAAATGTATATTTTTTGAAAGCAGCATACCATTTCCAAATAAGTCGCCAGCCATATCCCCAATTCCAATAACAGTTGCATCCTGGTAAATATCCTTATTCATTTTCCAAAAATGCCTCTGTGCTGCAATCCATGCACCTCTGGCTGTAATACCCATTTTTTTGTGATCATAACCTGCTGATCCACCAGATGCAAATGCATCGCCAAGCCAAAAATTGTATTCAGAGGCTATCTGGTTGGCATAATCAGAAAATGAAGCAGTGCCTTTATCTGCTGCAACTACCAAGTATGGATCGTCTTCATCATACCTAATCACATTCTCTGGTGGAATTATTTCACCATCAACCACGTTATCAGTAATATCAAGCATTCCTCTAATAAAACTCTTATAGCACTCAACACTTTTCTCTCTTAAAATATTCTTATCTTTATAAGCTTGCTTTATTACAAATCCACCCTTTGCACCAACAGGGACAATAACCGCATTTTTTGTCATCTGAGCTTTCATGAGCCCCAAAACTTCAGTGCGAAAATCTTCCGTCCTATCCGACCACCTTAAGCCACCACGGGCTAATTTCCCTCCTCTTAGATGTATTCCCTCAAAAAGGTTTGAATAAATATACAATTCGCGATACGGACGAGGATCAGGCAAACCATTTATTTTACTTGAGTCAAATTTTGTAGATAAATATGGTTTATCGTCTTGATAATAACTGGTCCTTAAAATAGCCATTATCAAGTTAAATATCGAGCGCAAAACGTAATCATGTGAAACATTGCTGATCTCTTTTAGAAGTTCCTCAATTTTTTCTCTGACAATGTCCGTAGTTTCTGCTCTATCAATGTCTATGTTAGGATCAAATCTTGCATGAAATAGTTGTATCAAATACTTTACTACTTTTGGATACTCTGAGACTACCTTTTGGATATATTCTGGGTTGTAGTTAAATGACGTCTGCTTTAGATAGGCACTTAGCGCTCTAATCAGAAGCACTTCCTTCCACTTGAGCCCAGCAATAATGATCAAACTATTGAAATAGTCATTTTTAATTTCCTTGCTAAACACTTTCGCAAGTGTTATTTCAAATTGCTCTTTTAGAGTAATGTTGTCTATTAATTCATCGACTCTTGACAACACAAAATGGTGTATCCATATTCCACCGTTAATTTCTATGTAATAGCCATTATGAGATAGAATTTTAGCTCCCAAATTCTTAGTGATCCTTAATATCTTCGATAATTCAAGGCCTCCATTGTTTGGAGTATAAACCTTTAATTGATAATTAAGATTATCACGAGTAAGTCTTAAATCGACCTCGCTAACTCCTTTCTTCCTCACTATCTCCAATTTTTTCATATCGTAATATGCGTCATGAGGTTCGAAACTCTCTTGATAGCTTATTGGAAATGCCTTGCAATAACGGATGAATATATCCTCAACAGTGCTAAAAGTATTGTATAAATTGTCTATAAAACGATCTTCCCACTTTTCTGTAATGTTTCTTAATTTGTTTTCGATACGCAAAACTTCATCATCAAGAACGCTAGCATTTTTGGTCTTTAGCACTACATGCAATTTCATCAAATCATATTCATTGATAATGTGATTGTTATAAATATCTGAACTTCCTGCACTTGTCTCATCCTTCAATATGTCACGTATCTTGAACATTAGCCTAGCGCTAGCATAACGCATCGGTATCAGCACTATGCAACTAATAAAATCCCCGACTCTTCTTAAAAATAATCTGACCCTTGGCCTAATCGCAAGAGACATGATCGAAATGCAAATTTTAAATAATTCGTCTTCATTTGATTGGAATAATTCATCACAAGAGAACACTTGCAAAATAGAAATCAAAGCTTTATTGTTGTGGCCCCCGGTTACAAATCCTGCATTTTTTTCTATAACTTTAACTTTATCTTTTATTATTGGAATAGTTCGAATATCTTGGACCTCCGCTACAGAAGTAAATAGCCCGAAAAAACGCCGTTCCTTTACTACATTACCCTGGTCATCAAATTCTTTTACTCCTATACAATTCATGTATGTACGCCGATGGACTATTGAGATTAGATCTGATCTCAATATGTATAGGGAATCAAGGTTTGCAGAAGGAATCAACGTACTTTGACCTACTCTCATCAGGCCAAGGTCCTTTTTGCCATCACAGACGAGTTTTTCATCTTTACCAGCAATATATTCTTGATAACCTAGAAATACAAAATTATTATTCTTTAACCAAACTAGAAAATCTTTTTGCTCTTGATTTCGGTCTGGTGTCATTCGAGTAGCGGACACTGGAATCCACGTGTCCTTTTCCTGGATCCCAGCTGGGATGACAGAAAGACTTGCCTCATCAAGTTTCTTGAGCATTAAGTGCCAATCTTTCACAACGCAATTAACCGCTTTCAGCGTTTTCTGTAGAGATTCTTTTAATGTATCAACAAAGCTGTCACTTATACCTTTGATAATTACATATATGACTGACTCTTTGACTCCATTGCTTTCTTCCAAAGGGTAAATCTCGTCTATTAGGCCATCTTTTCTTTTAATGTTAATTATGCTGTTGCTGTAATAGCATATGGTTAAATTGTGCGATTTAATAGTTGCAATAACAGAATCAACCAAAAATGGCATATCATCGTTTGTTATCTTAATCGTGGTAAAATCGCCTTCTATTCCTGGTATATCATCTATATTGCTTACTACTAACTTACTTTCATCTTTCTCTTTTTGAGAAACAAAATTGTAAGCATCGTTTACAATATATAGCAAAAACTTATCATTGGCTTTTAGGTCGCTTTTATAAACAAAACTATAAAAATACTTAATAAATTTTTTAATTTTTTCTTTATCTTGCTGATTTTCTTGATCAGCTAACTTAAATAAAGACTCAGTGTCAACATTATGATCTATACACATTTTTTTTAACAAAAATACACAGTGAACTTAAACCTTTTTAACTAAGATTTCATTATCAAGAGCGTACACTATTAGCTCATCATTTTCTACTACTTCCCCTGATAAAACTAATTTAGCTAAATTATTTTGAATACACTCTTGTATAACCCTTTTTAAGGGCCTTGCTCCATATTCAGGGTCATAGCCAGTTTGTGCTATTAGTTCTTTAGCTTCCTGCGACAAACTTATACTCAGTTTACGCTTAGCAAGTGTTTTTTGTAAATAAGAAAATTGAACATCTATAATTTTATAGATGTCATCTCTGGTTAAACTGTGGAATATAATAATTTCATCCAGCCTGTTTAAAAATTCTGGACGAAATGCTGATTTAACTATTTGCATCACTTCATTTCTTACAGAATCAACATTCCCTTTTAGCATTATCTCAGCGCCAAGGTTAGAAGTTAAAATCAGTATGGTGTTGCGAAAATCAATTAATTTGCCATGACTATCAGTGAGTCTACCCTCATCCAAGATTTGCAGCAATAGATTAAATATATCTGGATTTGCTTTCTCGATTTCATCAAACAGAATAACCTGATATGGCCTTCTTCTTACTGCTTCGGTTAATCTGCCACCTTGCTCATAGCCAACATACCCTGGAGGCGCGCCAATTAGCTTTGAAACAGAATGTTTTTCCATGTATTCTGACATATCAAAACGCAAAAGCGCTGATTGATCGTCAAACAGAAATTCAGCTAAGGCTTTCGCAAGTTCGGTTTTACCAACCCCGGTTGGGCCTAAGAATAAGAATGAACCAAAAGGTCGATTAGTATCTTGCACCCCAGAGCGGGAGCGCCTAACTGCATTACTTATCGCTTCTATTGCATCTTTCTGCCCTATTACTCTTCTTCCTATTCCATTCTCCATGTTGAGAAGTTTTTCCTTTTCGCTGTGCATCATGTTATCAACTGGAATTCCTGTCCACTTTGAAACAATGTTTGCAATATCATCTCCAGTCACTTCTTTCTTTAAGAAACTATCAGTAACCTTTTCCTGATTTTTTAATTCATTCTCAAGCTGAGGGATCACACCATACATCAGCTCTCCTGCTTTTCCTAAATTTCCACTCCGCTGAGCCAATTCCAGCTCTTTTCTAGCGTTATCTAATTTTTCGGCTGTTTCTTGTATTCTAGCTATTTTATTCTTTTCCATCTGCCATTTACTGTTTAAGTCAGCAAATTTGCTATTTAGGTTTTCGATCTCTTCATTTATCTTTTTTAAACGCTGTTTAGAATTTTCATCACTTTCTTTTTTTAGAGCCTCTGCTTCAATCTTTAGCTGTATAACCTTTCTCTCAAGTTCATCAATAACTTCAGGCTTGCTATCCATTTCAATTCTCACCCTGCTTGCTGCTTCATCAATCAAATCAATTGCTTTATCAGGTAAAAACCTATCTGTTATATATCTATTGGACAACGTTGCAGCAGCAATTATTGCACCGTCTGTAATTCTTATACCATGATGCACCTCATATCTTTCCTTCAAACCCCTCAGTATTGAAATGGTATCAGTTTCAGTTGGTTGAGAAATAAACACGGGCTGGAAACGCCTTGCAAGCGCAGGATCTTTTTCTATATGCTGACGATATTCATCTAAAGTTGTGGCTCCTATACAGCGAATTTCTCCACGCGCAAGAGCAGGCTTCAGCAGATTCGAGGCATCCATTGCACCACTTGTTGCTCCTGCTCCAACTAAAGTGTGCAATTCATCGATGAATAATATAATTTTTCCCTCCGCTCTCGAAATCTCATTAATCACTGCTTTTAACCTTTCCTCAAACTCTCCTCTAAACTTAGTGCCAGCAATTAGTGCTCCAAGATCCAAAGCTAAGACCTTTGCATCATGCAAACCAAGTGGCACATCGTTTGCAATAATTCTATTTGCAAGCCCCTCAACTATTGCAGTTTTTCCAACACCAGGTTCACCGATCAGCACTGGATTATTTTTTGTCCGCCTCAGTGATACCTGCATAGTTCTTCTGATCTCTTCATCACGACCAATTACAGGATCAAGCTTTCCTTGCATAGCAAGCTCTGTAACATCTTTTGTATATTTCTTTGCCGCGTTTAATTTTTCCTCACTGTTTGGCGAGTCCGCACTGCTGCCCTTTCTCATTTCTGCAACAACTGAGTTCAGTTTTTGTGGAGTCACACCATTCTCTGCCAGAATTTTGCCTACAGTATCATCTTTTTGTGCAGTGAGGCCCTGTAGTAAACGCTCAACAGCAACAAATGAATCTTTATTTCTTCTTGCAATACCAATTGAATCTTCAAAAACTTTTGCTATTTCTCTTGAAAGTTGAAGGCCACCACTTCCTGGACCTTCAATTACTGGCAACTTTTTTATTGCGCTATCCACAGCATCAGAAATACTTTGCACACTTCCACCACAAGCGTTTATCAAATCCTGAACTAAACCTGATTCATCTTCAAGCATCACTTTTAGTAAATGCTCAGGCATAAAAATCTGATGCCCAGCTCCCAACGCTTTCATTTGAGCACTTTGAATTAGACTTTTTGCTTTTTCGGTAAATTTATTTAAGTCCATAACACCAGTTAAATTCGTATTTGCTGATGTATATAACAACTGATTTCATAAATTTAAACCTAAAGTTGTTTATTGTTAGGTATGAAATTTAAAACTTTCTTAAAAAAGGAACTATCATAGTAATACCAATTCCCATTACACGGCAAACAGATGGACAAAGATGGAAGAAAAGCCATAATGAAGTAAGTAAAATAGTTGAGGTATAAATGGCATTAAGATCAAAATTATTGGATGAAAAAGTAGTAGAATCAGCAAAAGAAATGCTGAAGAAAGTAAGGAATAATGCATATGTTTCAAAAAAACTAAATGCTGTAATTGCAGCAAAAAAGTACAGTATAACGGCTGTAGCAAAAATATATTGCATTTCAAGAAGCGCACTAACTTCGTGGGTAAAACTCTTGAAATTTGGCAGAGAAGAAAAACTGTTTGCTTCTCCACAACGCCGTAGAAAAACTAAATTAAATCAGGTTCAACTACAGCAAATTGAAGAGTGGATAGAAGAAAATCCTAATATTACCATTAAAGAAATGAGAATAAGAATCCAGGAAAAGTTCAGATTAAATATCAGCAAATCTACAGTACACCGCTATATGCAAAAGATGAAATTCTCATATATTACACCAAGACCAGTTCATAATGGACAAGATAAAAGCAAACAAGAGGAATTCAAAAAAAAATCTCAATGGAGCTATTAGCAAGTATCCAGAAAAAGAGCTATTTTTCTTTGATGAATCACGGTTTGGCACACATTCAAAGGTTGGACATGGGTGGTTTAAAAAGGGGATTAGAACACAGATTAAAACAAAATTAGGTAGGCAAAATTTCTATCTCTATAGTGCGGTTAATCCTAGAAATGGAGAGAGTTCTAGCTTATTTGCACCAAATGTCAACACTGATTGCATGAACATATTTCTTGAGCAGATGTCGCAATATCTAGAAACACGAGAGGCTTTTCTTGTTATGGATTGTGCTAGTTGGCATAGGTCAAAAAATTTAAAGGTACCTAAAAATATCGATATTATATACCTACCTCCGTACTCACCTGAGCTAAATCCTGTTGAGAGGCTTTGGTTATATATAAAACAGAACATTTTGCGCAATAAAATATACGATACAATTGCTCTGCTTGAGGGTGCTTTGTGCAAATTTATTACTTCTCTTGCCAGCTCCACAATTAAACAACTCTGCAATGTCTCCTATTTGACTGGCCAACAATGAGAGTTGGTATAACCATACAAATATCTTGTATCTCAAGACCTTTGGTTTTTGTTGCTGAAAATGGTTGTATTCTTTAAGTTATTAACAATATACAATACTAAGTTAATGTAATTTATTTGGAGATGACAGGAAAATTTATTGTAACTTTATATTTTAAATAGAATAAAGTTCTTTTGTTAGTATTGTCCTTTTTGTAAAAAATATTCCTAATTTCTTCATCATTTCTGTGGGTAAGGTCATCTGCTTCTCTACCTCAAGTGGTTAACAAAGTTTCTTGTCACGAGGGACCAAATGGAAATCTGCTCGTTTTCACGCGAATTAATGTTACAAATTCTATACATTTCGTTACAAAATGGCATTCGCTTTCTCCATTATCCTTTACCTGCATTTTCATCAGCGTTCCTTGCGGTTTGCTTGCCATATAGGCGGAAATACAGGCTTACCCTGTTCCTTCTGTCATACAACAGTGGGTTAGGTGACTTCTCTATACCGGTGATTTGCGTACATCCAGAAATGAAAAATGTCACATTACCTTTTGGTCGGAGCTTATCAGCATCTTTAGCTCTTTAATCGTTACGATACTTATGAAGCTTCACTTACGTTCACCATACCACTAAGCCTAGCTCTCCAACCACATGATGCTTGTAGTTTATGCTCCTTTCACGATTGAGCATCTTCTTTTTCAAGAGGAGGTTCATTGTCCGCATCGCTTGGCACCAACCGGTTACCCGATTCGCACTGATGCGTAGACTCAGATGGCAAAACATCTGGTTTAATAAGTTTTAGAACTCTTTTAGTTTCTTTCTGAAGGAATTCCTCTCCTTTTAAACAATATGACCGAAGACTTTCAGGTCGCACCATTTCAATAATTAGCTGGGTTCCAGCAGAATCAGTACAGAAAACATCAACAATACTTTGTTTTTTAGAGGCAATCTCAGCATCCATGATAGTGCTGAGAAATTCTATTTCTTCTATTTCATCTTTGCCAGCGAAGCCCAATATATCATTGAGAAAATGAATGAGAATATCTTTATTTTTCTCAGTGCCAAAGATACGCCTGAACGCGAAATTGTTTTTTGGATCGAGAAATTTTGAAAGAGCCATAATAAGTACAGTTAGGAAACGTTAATAATTATACACTATTCTGCACAAATATTCAACTTCTGATTACTCCTTATTTTTTGCCCTTCCTGCACGTTTGCGTTCATTTGGATCGAGGAATTTCTTGCGTAAACGTATAGATTTTGGGGTTACTTCTACCAATTCATCATCGTCTATATACGCTATCATATCCTCCAGTGTCATTATCTTTGGAGGAGTGAGTTTTATGGCTTCATCACTACCTGAAGCTCTTACATTGGTTAATTGTTTACCTTTTAGCACATTTATCTCCAAATCATTGTCACGGCTATGCTGGCCGACAACCATGCCACAATATACCTTATCCTGTGGTTTGATAAACATAATTCCCCTATCTTGCAAATTGAAAATTGCATATGCCACAGCCTCACCCTTATCTGTAGAAATTAAAACTCCATTGCGCCTTCCAGAAATTGGACCTTTATGTGGAGCATAACTATGAAATAAACGGTTAATTATGCCTGTGCCCCGAGAATCAGTTAAAAACTCTCCTTGATAACCAATTAATCCTCTTGATGGCACTAAAAACGTTAATCTTGTCCTGCCATTACCAGAAGGTCTCATGTCAGTCACTTCACCTTTTCGGAAGCTGAGTTTTTCCATGATGATTCCACTATATTCATCATCTACATCAATTACTACTTCCTCTATAGGTTCAAGTTTTTTACCGCCTTCTTCTTTAAATAACACGCGAGGGCGTGATACCGAAAGCTCAAAACCCTCCCTTCTCATATTTTCAATTAACACTCCAAGCTGCAACTCACCGCGTCCACCTACTTCAAACGCTTCACCGCTTGGTGCCAAAGTCACAGTAATTGCAACATTTGTTTCTGCTTCCGCATATAAACGATCCTTTATAGCAGTTGAAGTAAGCTTTGTACCTTCTTGCCCAGCAAAAGGTGAATCATTAACGCTCAGAGTAATCGCCATTGTCGGCGGATCAACTGGAGTTGAGCTTACTGCAGTTGTAACTTCTGGTGCTGCTATAGTATCTGAAACCGAAGCTTCCTCAAGTCCTGCAATTGCAATTATGTCTCCCGCCACAGCTTGTTCTACTGGAATACGTTTCAAGCCAGAAAATGAGAGCAACTTAGTTAATCTTCCTCGTTCAATTACTTTACCATCGAGGTCAAGCACCTTAAGATCTGAATTGACTTTTGCAACGCCCTGATAAACCTTTCCTGTCAATATTCTGCCAAGAAACTTATCAGACTCAAGTAGAGTGACTAACATAGCAAAAGGGGCATTTTGATCATAAACAGAAGGTTTTATATAATCTATAACCGTTGAAAATAATGGGCTTAAATCTTTTCTTTCATCGGAAAGCTCCTTAGCACACCAACCATTTCTACCTGAAGCATACAACACTGGAAAATCTAGCTGCTCGTTAGTTGCATCAAGGTTAAAAAATAACTCATATATTTCATTTAGTACTTCATCAATTCTGCTGTCTGGTCGATCAACCTTATTGATTATCACAATTGGCTTCAAATTTGCTTTTAGTGCTTTTGAGAGCACAAATTTTGTTTGTGGCATTGGACCTTCTGCAGCATCAACCAGCAGCAACACACCATCTGCCATGCACAATACCCTTTCCACTTCCCCACCAAAGTCCGCGTGCCCTGGCGTATCAATAATATTGATCTTTTCATCGCCCCACATTATTGATGTGCACTTTGCAAGTATTGTAATTCCGCGTTCACGTTCTTGGTCGCCACTATCCATAACTCGCTCTTGAACTTCTTGATTCTCGCGGAACGTACCACTTTGTTTTAACATGTTATCAAGCAAAGTAGTTTTACCGTGGTCAACGTGTGCGATTATTGCTATATTACGGATCGATTTAAATTCGTTCATTTTCTATCATTTCAAAATTAATTTAGTAATAAGTATACATAAAATACACTTAGAGTAAATAACTAAAGCTGTGCTGTGCTTCCAAGATATTATAGGATTACTTTGTTAAATATTCTCTACTCCCAGGTTTTGTTATGGGTAGTTGTTTTAATTCACTTGGAAGTTCTTCCTCGCTGTAGTTTTTGATGTTCAGTTCAATCAAAGATATGACAGGAAAAGGCAGTTTTGTTTCACTATTTCTCTTTATCAAAGAAGCTTCAGCAACAACTTTACCTCCTTTCCCTTCTGCACATTCCACTGCTTCAAGCGAAGATTTACCTGTGGTTATCACATCCTCAATAAGTAATATTTTTTCACCTTTTTTAATTTCAAATCCACGGCGTAATTCAAACTTGCCATTAACGCGCTCGCAAAACATTGTCCTTATTCCAAGCTGCCTGCCAATCTCATAACCCACAATTATTCCACCAATTGCAGGAGATAATATTAAATCTATGGAGCTATTTAATTCTTTTTTTATTTTATCTGCTAATAATGCGCAAACTTTCATGGCTCTGCTTGGATTTTCAAAAATCTTCGCACACTGTATGTATGTGCCACTATGCAGTCCGGATGATAAAACAAAATGCCCATGCAAAATTGCTTCTGCTTCTTTAAATTCTTTTATTATTAGGTTATTTTCGTCTAATATCATTTTTTAAGTTTCACTATTACATTCTTTATTAATTATCTGAGTGATACAAATATCAGACCACACATTTATTGCAGTTTCAAACATATCAATGATCGTGTAAATAGGCAAAATCAGTCCCATAATATGCAAAGGAACATTCATCGATACGAGATAACTGGTTGCCATAAAATAGCACCCCATAGGCACTCCAGCGTTGCCAATTGCAGCCCCTGTAGCTAAAAAAATCCATATCAACATTTCGCTCAAGGAAAATGCGTATCCGTTCATTTCTGCAACAAACATTACAGTGATTAGTATAAATGCAGCACATGCATTCATATTAATTGTTGTGCATATTGGTAAAATAAAAGACGATAATTTCTTTGGCACCTTTAGCTTATTTTGCACACAGTCTATGGTTGTAGGCAGCGTTGCACTAGATGATTTAGAAAAAAACGCAAGTGTGAGTGCTGGCATAACCCCTTTCAGCGTTTGAATTGGTGATATGCCTTTATACCACATAAGTAGCGGTAAAATCAGAAATGCCTGCACAAAATTTGCAGACATTATGCAAACAAAATACCATAAAAGATTGTAGAACTCGCTACCACCTTTTAATTCATGCAAAAAACATGTGATAAAGGACCACACAGCAAGCGGAATGAATTTTAGTAACCCCTGAGCAATTTTAAGTAGCGTATCAAAAAGTGCAGAGAATATTTGATGTAATATATCCTGCTTTTCTTTTGAAAGTGAAATAATAGCTCCGCCCATCAAAAAAGCGATTAATATGCTACCAATAATGTTATTCTCAAGAAAGACTTGCACAAAATTAGAAGGAA
Source organism: Wolbachia endosymbiont of Rhagoletis cerasi (assembly GCF_018454475.1). Classification (NCBI taxonomy): domain Bacteria; kingdom Pseudomonadati; phylum Pseudomonadota; class Alphaproteobacteria; order Rickettsiales; family Anaplasmataceae; genus Wolbachia; species Wolbachia endosymbiont of Rhagoletis cerasi. The sequence continues at coordinate 61,831 of NZ_JADCNC010000005.1, forward strand.
TGAGTGATTTTAAGTATGAAAAATAACTGTGGTTATTGCTGTTAACACTCTCTATTGTGCTACCTATGAAATTTTTTCTTGCTGGGTCTATTAACAGGTAAAACGATAATGCAACAAACGCAGCTATAATAGTTGTAAGCAGCGTATAAAATAGTGTTTTCTTAACTAAGGTTTTAATTTCAATTGAGTCTTTGAGCCCGGAAATTGTGGAAACTATGGATAAAAAAACCAGAGGTAAGCTTATTAATTTGAGCAAGCTGATAAAGATATCACTAAATAGCTTTGCTATTTCAAATATGATTTCATTGTTTAGGTAGTAAGCAACTATTGCAAGCAGTATAGAAAAAAGTATTGCAAACTTGTGCATTGAAAATAAAACTTCAAAGTAACATTATACAATAATTTTGCTGTTTTGGAATCAGATTGATAGACAAAATAACTTTACAGATTAGGGAAAGATAAGAGGATGTGTTTATTCGGAGACAGTGTAAGATTTCTTAATTTAAATTTAGGTGCACTTAGCCCATTCTGGTGATAACAAATTGGAATAGATAAGATATGATAACTAACTCTTCTGCGAGTATATAGTTTTGCCGGACACAACAGTACGTACTACGTGTCCTTTTACTTTGCGACCATCGAAAGGAGAATTCTTTGATTTACTAGCAAAGTTGTCAGTTTTAATTTCCCATTCATGATTGAGGTCAACTAAAATTAAGTCTGCAGCAAGGTTTTTTTGTATACGACCACGTGGTATGTGTATTATATCTGCAGGCTTATATGTCAATTTTGCAAGCACATCAAGTAGACCCATTTGCCCACTGTGATAGAGTTCAAGTGAAAGGGGCAGCATTGTTTCAAGACCAACAATACCAAATGCAGCATTTTCAAGTGGCAGATCTTTAGAACTACGATCATGCGGAGCGTGATCGGTTGCAATGCAGTCAATCACACCTGTCTTTAAACCTTCAATCATAGCTAAACGATCTTCTTCAGTGCGAAGCGGCGGATTCATTTTTGCAATTGCTCCATGTTGTTTTACTATATCTTCAGTCAAAGTGAAGTGATGAGGGGTTACTTCGCACGTAACATTTAATCCCAAGTCTTTTGCACGTTTAATAGCATCAAGTGAATCTTTTGAAGAGACATGTAAAATATGGTAGTGCACATTCTCCATATCTTTCATGAGCAGTATATCGCGACTTACCATAACCGATTCTGATGCACTCAAGATTCCCTTTACTCCCAATTCTTCAGAAATTTTACCTTCGTTGATTGCACCACCTGCTGATAAATTTAAATCTTCTGCATGTTGAGCAATAGGAACACCCAGCATGCTTGAATAAAGCAGCGCCTGTCTCATAATCATTGGGTTCATAACTGGCATGCCATCATCAGTGAACCCAACCGCACCTGCTTCCTTTAAAAGTGCCATTTCAGTCAGGTGTTCTTCCGAAGTGGTGATTTTAGCGTAAAATTCAACATTCACATGCGAAGTTTCAAATGCTCTATATTTCAAATATTTAGCCAAAACAACGCTATCAATTGCTGGAGCAGTGTTCGGCTGACAAACTACAGTTGTAACACCTCCCGCAGCTGCAGATTTGCTACCTGTATATATAGTTTCTTTATGTTCCTGCCCTGGTTCACGAAAATGTACGTGAATGTCAATAAGGCCTGGCATTAGAACAAGCCCTTTACAGTCTATTGTTTCGTCAACTCCACTTGTTGAAAATAATGATTCGCCAAAATCAACAATTTTATCCCCTTCAGTCAATAGCGAACCTTTTATATCAAGTTTAGTTTCCGGGTCGATAATACGAGCATTAGTATACGCAATTTTATAGCCTTCCTTTTGCCCTGTTTGTAACAAATTCCAAGTCTGTGTCATTATATTTGAGTATCGATTATGCAATAAATCTAAAGTTTTTTTAATAAAACACAACCAAATTAAAACACAGACTAAGAGCTGTCTTGAATTAAAATTATCCCAAAAATCCCGCCCTTATAACCTAATTAGCTTAGTTTTAACGTTAATGTGTGAAACTCTTAGCTCTGTTGGAGGATTTTCCAGTTGAATATCTAGCTCATTCTGCATGTTCGATAAACAAATTAAAGCTGAATCAAAATCTTCATCGAACTGTTTTGCTTCATGTATACCATCGATTATTTCCTCTAATTCTTCCACATCATCCATTTCTTGCGGCGCACTTTTTAATATCGCTTTTATTTGGTTTAAGTTTTGACGAATTTTCTCCTGATATCCAACAATTCTCTCTTGATATATATCAATCATTTTTTGACATGCGTTGCCTCTAAATGGATGTTCTTTTTTCTCTTTTATGTAAGAACTTTGAAAGTCTTTACAGTTAAGGATTGCTTCTCTATGTTTTTTTATGTCATTAATTGCGCTGATTATCGACTTATCTATTTTCTTTAAATTTTCTTCCCGTTCTTCTCTTTTAATTATACTTTTGGATTCATTTTTTATCTGGTTCATTTTGTCATACAGGTTTCTACATTCTTTGTAAGATGCCATTGGTTGTAATATTCCTTCTTCTACACCTTTATTGTAAAAATTCTTCAACTCATCACTTGATAGTATTGTTATAGCATCTTCCCTTTTACTCTGTGATTTAGGATACTTTTTATTCAATGAACTAACATGATTTAACAAGAAATCTTTAACTAGCCCTTCTTTTTTTACTTCGGATAATCTTTCTAGTGTTTCTATATATTTCAGAGTTTCCGCAAAGAGCTGTCCACCAGAGGGAGCAAATCCTTGAAGTGATTTACTCTGTGCTTTATAAAAATCGGTTTGTAAAAAATCTTCAGCTTGTTTTTTTATTACTGAAAGTTCATTAAAGGCTTTTTCTGGATTGATTTTTCTCAAAATACTAATAGCTTCTCTAATCGCTTTTTCTCTCTTTTTATCACCTTGTTTTTCATTTAATATTAGACGTTCAGCTTTGGTAAAAGCATCACCGCGATCACTCTTTGCAATGTTACAAACGATGCTTTTTACAACTTCTTCGGTTGCTGCATAATCTATTTCTTTTGCAAAGCAGTCAACAAATGATTGCCAAACTTTTTTATTAGCAAGTTTACTTGTCTTATTTTCAAAATCTTCTATATCTTTGAATCCTAAAATAGTATAGAGATTTTTTTCGATTATTGGTTCGGCATGTTGTTTTGCCACTTTACCTTTTATATTGAATGGAAATTTACTAATCTTAGTTGTACCCACAATGTTACCTCAATATTAACGCTATCTATAAAAGTATAAAGATTTAATATTTAATTTTTAATTAATGCCAGACAGCTAACTATGGGAGCATTATGCTATAGCTGACCCAAGAAAGATTTCCCTACGTCATACCGCGATTCATTCGCGGTATAGATTCCGCTAACGAGTAGCGGAATGACGAATTTGTTGTTTTTCAAATTGTAGGTAAACCTAAGCCACTTTAGCTATAGCATCAATAGCAAGTGTCAATTAACACTTTAACTTCTTACTTGTCATCAGTAATATTGTTTATATAAAAACTATAATTTTTTATGCCTGAACTTGGGAATATATTGCTACTCATAGCCTGCTTATTGTCTTTGACATATTTGTTTTTACCGCTTAGTTCTTGTTGGTTTATTACCACTGCCATATTTTTTTGTGTATCAACATCAATGGCTATTTTGATCTACTGCCACATTACAAATGATTTTTCACTTGAAAACGTATACTACCACTCACACACAACAAAACCTTTGATCTACAAGATTTGTGGTGTTTGGGGAAATAAAGAAGGGTCTATGTTGCTTTGGACATTAGTGCTTACCTTTTACCTATTTCTGATGGATATTTTTACTGATAACGACAGTAAATTGAAGAAAGTATCCTTGATCACCCAAGGCTTGATTTGCTTTTGTTTTTTACTGTTCACTTTACTTGAATCCAGCCCCTTCACTAAAATGCCAAGCGTTGAAAAAGATGGTCTTGGTTTTAATCCGATATTGCAAGATATAGGCCTTGCTATTCATCCACCGATATTATATTTGGGGTACCTTGGGTTTAGCGTTCCTTTTTCGCTCTCTATAGCTGGATTAATTGCAAAAGTTGAAGGAAATGTTTGGGCTAAAATTGTCAGGCCTTGGGTACTTATTTCTTGGTCGCTGCTCACTTTGGGCATCAGCTTGGGTAGCTGGTGGGCATATCGCGAACTTGGGTGGGGTGGATTTTGGTTTTGGGATCCAGTGGAAAACGTTTCTTTGATGCCGTGGCTAATTGCAGTAGCGCTGACACATTTGTTGCTCGTTGTACGAAATTTCAATACTTTAAGGAATTTTGCTATTTTACTTACGCTCACAACTTTTATATTGAGTGTGACTGGAACATTTCTAGTCCGCTCAGGAATACTCACCTCAGTGCACACGTTTGCAGATGATCCAAGGTATGGACTGTATATATTAGCGCTACTTGGTGTAATTACAGTCAGTAGCTTAGTAATATTTGTAGTGTTTACGAGAAAAAATCACACATCTGCAATGTCATTCCAGTGCGTGACACTGGAATCTGAAAAGAAACCTGCTACTCAAGTGACAGAGGGTAGAAGATTCTTTTCACGCCTTACGATGATGCTGATGAACAATTTATTATTCATCACTGCCTTTTTCATTGTGTTCGTTGGCACTTTATACCCTACAGTGCTCGAATATTTAACTGGTGAATTAATTTCAGTTGGAGCACCATATTACAATTCTTTATTTAATCCTATTGCACTGGCTATTCTAGCCCTCACGATAATTGGGCAATACTGCAGTTGGCAGGGAAATAGTCTATTGCCAATATTCCGTGAATATAGATTTTCATTTTGTAGTGCTGCAGCTATTTTGCCGTTTATTTTTCACATGGAGCTAATAATTGTGCTATCAATTACTATCTCCATAGCATTATTAATCTTTGTTTTAGAAGCATACAGTAAAAGAATTTGTTTATTTAAGGTAGCATTTGGTGAATCAATTTTATTAGCAAGAAAAGTTTCTAAATCCTACTATGCAATGATGGCAGCTCATGCTGGAGTGGCAATTCTAGTGCTTGGTATAGCATATTCGGTTGGTTGGCAGGAGAAAAAAGAAAATTACTTAAAAATAGGGGATAGCATAACAGTCAATAAATTTAAAGTTACTTTACGAAATATTGAGCTAATAAAAGAAAAAAATTTCCATGCAGTGAGAGGTACAATGGATATCAGGAATTTGCTGAATAATAAGATATTAGGTGAGATGACCCCTGAATATAGATTTTACCTTGTGGAAGGTCAGAAAAATGTTGAAAGCAGTATCTACCACAATTTATTTTCTGATATTTATGTTGTAATTGGAGAGATTGATAAGAGTAAGAGCAAAATCGCAGCCAAAGTGCACTATAAACCTGGAATGTCTATAATCTGGCTTGGATCCTTTCTTATCGCTTTTGGTTCGCTCTTTGCTGCTTTTCCTTTTAGTGGACGAGCAAGGATTGTCTAGCTGTCGTGGATTTATTAACAACGCTCCTAGGTCCAGAGTGCAACGTATGAGAAATTACCGAGCTATAGATACTGATTTGCAAAGGTTAGAACCAAAGAAAGTTATATTTTTTTATTGACAGACCTATATATTACGATATTCACTAAGGGATTAGTGAGTAATGGTTATACAATATGAATGGTGGGGTATCAGGCAAGGAAAAAGTTATACGCACTCCTTTCGATTTTAAGGAGCCTTACAGCGATTGGCGTCAAATTTTTAAACGTCCTAATCAACAGTATAACCCTTCCAACTATGATTCGTCGAGCGAAATAAATGAACACGATATAGAAACTCAAAAGATTGAAGAAGGTGATGGCCATGATTCAGGTATTAGTTCCGATGATGAGGATGACCGGACAACTTATACAGCAGTACAATTAACTAATGATTCTCTTGATAGCCAAAGATATACAGGAATATGCATTCCAACACCAACTGATGGTTGGGTAGGTGAAAATAATCATCAGACTGGTTTATCAGGTGATTTGCCAGACGTGAGTAATAATCCACAAATTTTTGAAAGTACTGATTCAGTACAGCTAGATAATATTGTTTTTAGCAATCTAATTCAGCTTTCCTTGATTAGTCAAGAGCATAATTCTACCTGCAATGATCATGTAATTTGTGATTCAGGTCACAATTCTGACGATGAGGATCAGATTCCAGAGGACTTTCCTTCAAGGAAACGAGTACGATCGATTGAAATTGATCAGTTTGAACCGTTGTACAAGAAGAGGAAAATAGAAGCACAAAATAATCAAAAATATACAGAAAATGTATGTAATCCAACAAATGGTGGTTTGTTAGGTGAAAGTGATAATCCACAAACTTTTGAAAGCGATCCTTTACAGCATGGTAGTAATGGTTTAGGTTATAACTTCAATGGTTATAGTCAAGCAACTTATAGTAAATTAAGTGCTTCAGATCAAGAAGAGGGTCAAGGCTATTCTTTAGGTGGTTCTTGTGAAAATAAAGAAAATTTGACAAAGGGCGCTGGTGGTAGTAATCAGACTTTTGAAGGTGAACAGAAAAGCTCAGAATTTCCGAAAGTTGACAATTGGTCAGATAGTGATGGGAACTCAGAAGATAGTTCGGACTCAAAAAAGGGTTCGTACTATAGTTCAGGTAATCTTGATTCAATGGAGTTAACAGATGATTTGGATTCAGAAAATGATCGGGACCTAGAAGATGATAATCCTTTTCTAAAAGACTCACTTTTTATGAAACTAAAAATGTCGTTAACTCAAAGTAAACAGGATCTGATTGATAAATGCTGTGGGGAGGTGAGAGGTATAACAGAACAAAATGAACAAAATGATATAAAAAATACTCCAGAAAGTATTAAGTGCATAGTAGCTAAATACTTAGAAAAAGAAGTAATGTTAAATTTAAAATGTAGTTGTTGTAACAAAACTGTAACAAATACAGTATTTGAAGAAATAAAAGATCTTACTAGTGGTAGTCATATAAGTAACAGAAGTAACACTTTTGTATTTGATAACTTTCCCTATCAAAGTAAAGATAAAAACTGTAACAAAGAAAGTAAAGGTCAAAACTGTAACAAAGAAAGTGAAGATCAAAACTGTAACAAAGAAAGTGAAGATCAAAACTGTAACAAAAAAAATGAAGTGTCCGAAGAGGACATTATCAAAAGCATTGTTAGTAATTTATTGTTAGAAGGTGGGAAAGTAAAACGCCATAATTTTTTCGATGGGAATGAGTTTGAGCAGATAGTTACTTGTAATGGATTTGATGATGGTCTTTCTGAGAAATGTAAGGAAATTGAAAGCAAGCTAAAAGGTTTAGCATATGAAAGTATTGTAAACAAAAGCAAGCAGACTCAAAATGTATTAGGAGTAGACAAGGATAATAGATATTTTTGTATAGAGTACTCGCAAGATAGTATTGTTGAAGTTGCAGAAATCCTAAACAATGAAAAAGCCAAAGACTTAAATTTAAGAGTTGGCATACTCAAAATTGGAGAAAGTATAGTAAGAGTTGAAAATGTAGAAGAAATAGGGGGAAAAAGAAATTACATGGATGTCTCAAAAGGTGGTATTGAAATGTCTTTTACTACTGAGGTAGGAGAGATAAGTATTTATCTAAGTCCTAGTGAGAAAGGCAGCAATAAAATAAAAGTGGAGATTGATGGGGAAAACAGAGCAAGGCTTAATGAGTTAAAAAATAGGGGAAAAAGTTTAGGGGAAAACTGTCTTTTAGGAGGAAAAAGTGTTGAGGAAGCTATAGAGCATGAAAGTTTTGAAAGATATGGCAGTGTACCTAACACTGCTATGAAGGAACCTAGCTTAGGTTGCGTTGCTAACATAGCAAGGGGGGGATAAGCTTGCAGAGATAAAATGATGGGCCAAATTGGCAGTATTTCGCTTTTGTAATGTACTTCAAAATGGTAGTATGCAAGCTAGATAGAACTTAATTGACAGACAAGAATTAACTGATGGAAAAATTGACATAATCAAACAATCACAGAATAAACTAGTGAATTTTTTGAAAAGTATATAAAATTCAAGTTTAAGTAAATAGCATGGCACTTAGACTCATTCCAGACAACCTCGATATCAAGTTTAGTAAATATAGGGATTTGACTGCATTAATTAGCATTATTCTTATCATCTTTTCAATATTCACTGTTGTGCTGCGTGGAGTGAACTTAGGCATAGACTTTGCAGGCGGAATTTTGATAGAGATAAAATCTTCAGATGAGAATCACTCTATTCTCGATGCATTAAAAGAAAATGGTTTTACAGTGCAGAGTTCAAAAGCGGGTGATAATTTAGTCATGCGTTTTAAAGATGAAGGAGATGAAGATAAAATCAAAAAGATAAAAAGCATACTAGAAGAAAAGCTGGGGAGCTCAATAAGCTATCGTAAAATAGACTATGTTGGCCCACAAATAAGCTCAACACAAATATTTGAAGGAATGTTATCCATGTTGATCGCGATTGTTGGAATATTTTTTTACGTTTGGTTTAGATTTAATTGGCAATGTGGATTCAGTGGAATAACAGCACTGATTCATGACGTGATTTTAACTGTTGGTTTTATTAGCCTAACTGGCATTGAGTTTAATATTTCATCAGTTGCAGCTCTCCTTACTGTCATTGGTTATTCAATCAATAACTCAGTAATTATATATGATCGGATTCGAGAGTATCGCAGGAGTGGTAAAAGTGGGCGGATGAGTGAGGTAGTAGATGCAAGTATCAACGCTACATTATTTCGCACTATATTAACTTCTGGTACAACCCTTCTTGCTGCTCTTCCTTTGGTATTAATCTGCACAGATGCAGTGAGAGACTTCAGCTTGATCATTTTTTTTGGTATTTTGATTGGCACTTGTTCTGCAATATTTATTTCTGCTCCTATATTGACCTACAGAGCTTTGATAAGTAGATTGTAGAAGTGTTTAGTCGCGGTATAATATCAACTTATTATCTCTTATAGTGAAATGAAAATACCTTAAAAAGCTCATTCCAAGTAGTGAATGAGACATAGAATGAGTGTTAACGCTTGCCTGTACATCATTAATCAAAAAATTTCCTATTTTAACTTGAGGTATTTGAACCACTCCAGCTTTTATTTGACCTTTCGCAGTTTCATATATTTTAAAATCCTGAACATTTTGTAAGTTAATACCAACATGTAATGCGTCTTTTTGTGATAGAACAATATCGGTTGCTCCAGTATCAAGCAAAAACGTTATATTGCGATCATTGACTTGAGCCTGAATATAAAAGTGTCCATCATATGACTTCGTAAATTCAATACTTCCACTATTCTGACCGCTATTTTGAATTCTTCCTTTATATGGTAAAAAAGTACTGAGAAATCTGTCGCTTAGTTTGTCCCTTTGTGAATCAATAAGCATTGCAGTAGTGGCTATTATTAGCAACCAAATAACTAGATTTTTCACCGCGTTCATATTGTTAAAATTTGAAGCTATTAAAATAAATTTTAAAGATCAGCGTTAAAAGTTATTATTAAAAATAAGTAAATTTCATTGTTTTAGTACAATATTTAGTATACACTTTAAGAAGATATGTTTGATTTAATTTCATGTCAGAAGCAAAAAGTTTAATTTTGGCAGCTATCCTTTCCATGTTAATCATGGTGTCTTGGTGTATTATTTATGATAATTTTTTTAGTACAAACCAAAACCAGCCATTGATTGAAAATATTGAACATATCGAATCTTTTAACGACCTTGCTCCTATAATATACCAAAATCGTTCTGAAATTATTAATTCTACTCGAGAACAGAGGGTTAGTTTAACCAATAACATGATTAAAGGATCAATTTCTCTGAAAGGTGCAAGGTTTGATGACTTAATTTTAACTAATTACCACTTAGAACCGAGTTCTTCTTCTCCACAAGTGGTGTTACTGTCACCTGCAGAATCAAAAGATGTATATTTTGCAGAATTTGGGTGGCTCGATCCGAGTAACAAGATTAAAGTTCCAGATTCTAAAGCAGTCTGGCGAGCAGATAAACTTAATCAAAAAGAGGTCAATTTATCTTGGGACAATGAGAATGGCATTTTATTTAGAATGAAAATTAACCTCGACGATAATTACATGTTTAAAGTTGAGCAAGTTGTTGAAAATAATACAAAGGATAATGTAGTTTTGGTTCCTTATGGTAAAATTAACCGTAAACGTGACAATATCAACGAATCTTATTGGATATCCCATGAAGGAGTACTGGGTGCATTTGATAATAAACTAGAGGAGTGGACATATAAGGATATTTCCAAAAAACATTTAATAAAAGCAAGCACGAGTGAAAAAAATTGGTTTGGTTTTGCTGATAAATACTGGCTCACAGCCATCATACCTGAAAAATCTGATAAAATAAATGTAAGCATTAAACACACAAACGTTAATAATACTGATAAATTCCAAGTAGATTTTGTCAAACCTTACAAGAGCATACTTCCTGGTGCAAGCGTTTCTAATGTGAATTATTTTTTTGCTGGAGCAAAAAAGTTGAATTTACTGGATTCTTATAAGGACACTCTCAATATACCCCTGTTTGATAAAGCTGTAGATTTTGGTGTTCTTTACTTTATAACTAAACCAGTGTTTTTACTGCTTGAATATTTTAACTTCGTTTTAAAAAATTTTGGCTTAGCAATATTATTGCTGACTTTAGTAATCAAACTTTTGATGCTTTCCTTATCTAATAGATCATATATTTCGATGTTTAAGGTAAAAAGCCTGCAGCCTGAATTAACTCGTATAAAAGAGTTGTATAAAAATGACAGCTTAAAGCAGCATAAAGAGACAATTGCATTGTTTAAGAGAAACAACGTAAATCCAATGTCGAGCATTTTTCCCATGCTAATACAAATACCGGTATTTTTTGCTCTATATAAAGTATTATTTGTTACTATAGAGATGAGGCATGCTCCTTTTTTTTTATGGATTAAGGATCTTTCAGCTCCTGACCCAACGAACATCTTTACATTATTTGGGTTGTTTAATTATAACTTTCCTATTTCTATAGGCATTTTACCTATAATTTTCGGTGCCACCATGATAATTCAGCAGAAGCTAAGTGAGAAAGATCAAACCAGTAAAGATGATATTCAAGTAAATGTTATGAAGTTTTTACCTTACATTTCTGTCTTTATTTTTTCTTCTTTTCCTGCCGGCCTGGTAATATATTGGATATTTAGTAATATTATAACTCTAATTCAACAGTCATTAATAAAGTTGTTTTTAACAAAAAAAGTGGTAGTAAATGTCGAGAATACTAATAGTTAATTCGATTTATTATACTGAAATAGCGAACCTTTTGCTTGAAGGTGCAATTGATAAATTAAAAGGCAGTAATGCCAGTTACGATGTAGTTGAGGTTCCTGGTACATTTGAGATACCAGCTACAATTCTTTTTGCAGTCAAGAGTGGGCATACTAATTATGATGGTTATTTAGCTCTTGGGTGCGTAATTCGCGGTGAAACCGATCATTATCAATATGTTTGTAAAGGAGTAATTGAAGGCTTAAATGAGGTTGTTATGCATTATGCAATACCCCTTGGTATGGGTGTAATTACCGCTGACAGCAAAGATAAAGCACTAGTTAGAGCTGATAAAAACAAAAAGAACGTTGGTGGCCATGCAGCCTCAACTGTTTTGCGTATGATAGATTTACACAATAAATTAAAATAATGGAGGAAAAACCAGTAGATAAAAAGTGGCGCATAAAAAGAAGCACGGCAAGATTTCTTGCTGTACAAATTGCTTATTCAAATATTTTCGTAGGTTACAACAAAAGCACTTTTAAACTGGAAAATTGTGAGCTTAAGGACTACATAAATAAGTTGAAAGATATATTTGAATGTGAAGAATTTGAACATCAGTTCTTAGAAAACTTGTTATATAAGGTTATAAAAAGCAGTGAAGAATATGATAAAATAATAGAGTCTTATTTACACCCAAGTTGGTCCCTTTCACGGTTAAATCTTATAAGCTTATCTATTTTGCGTGTTGCAATATGTGAGTTAGCTAATTGTGATACGCCAGTTCCAGTTGTCATTAATGAATATACTAACATTGCATCTGATTTACTTGATAAACCAAGCGAAATTGGTTTTATTAATGGGTTATTGGATAAGGCAAAAGATGCAGTTAAATTAAATAAAAATCCTTAGCAATTATAGCCAGCAAGCACAAGGTGTCATCCGAGTAGCTGCTGTATGAACGTATCCGTTCAGCAGAGTGGTTTAAGAAACAATAGATAGGAGATTTTGGAAAGGGTTTAGCCCCTTTTGTTTCCATGTTAAGTATAATGAAATTATCCGTTCGAGGAATGTGTTTCCTTGCTGTGATTGTGTAAAATATGAGTTTTTACGGTAAACGACATAGTGTCGTATCTGTTGTTCAGCGTGATTATTTGTCAATGGAATATTTTCTGAGTCATCTAAAAAATTCCACATCATTCTTTCAGATTTCAAAATATTTTTCGCAACTCGAGAAGCTCCAATTGCTTCAGGTAAACGGCTTCAAGTAACATCGTGTACGCTTTCGCAATTTTCTTGCGCGTCTGGCAAATCTTAAAACATCTATTTCACTTTTTAGTAAAGCTTTTTTCAGTGCAAATAATTCAGTGGCTACGTTTCTTAAGTAACAGCCCAGAACTTTGACTTTAATATTCCAACTATGCGCTAACCTTTCAAAATCTCTTGATAAATGTGCCCAGCAGATTTGCCTGTTTTTATCGGCAAAGTAGTTGTATGCTGCGTACCTGTCGGTTACTACTAAGCTATTGCGATTGCAGAATTTACTACTTTGTAAAACTTTCATTCCTCTTGACTCTGTAAATTTTACAAAACTTGCCGTATTGCTTGCAAACATCCAACACCAAGCGAGTTTACCTTTGTTATAATGGCTCGTTTCATCAATATGTAGAACTTTACTCCTACTTATCTCTTGTTCGATCTGCTCATACATTTTTTTGCATTTTGAAGCAACTCTATGTTCACTATTTGATATGCTACCGACGCTTATGTTCAAATTGAAGATATCATTTACGACACTCGCTATTTCGCGTTTTGAATTTTTGTAAAACCCGCTGAACGCCGCAATTATTGACTTAACCCTTGGTCCAAATGTATCTGACGTAACACCTTCTGGTAACTTACTACTTCTTCTTTTCCCGCATCTCCGGCAACGGCCATGCTCTAATTGATATTCTACTACATAAGGCTTGATTTCCGGAAGATCAACTTTTTGATGAATGTAAGGTTTCCCACATATTGCAATCTCTCCTCCGCATTCGCAAGTAGATGACAACTTTACTTTTATCACCTCATCTGCATCCATTTTGGCGCGAAAACTTCCTTTATGACCAACCTGACCACCGACGTTTCTGTCGCTCTTTGGCTTGCCCTTTTTTATTTTGTACAACTCTCTAGAGCTTGGTAGAGATGAATTTCTTGAGTTTAAACCAAGCCTCTCCTTTAATTCAGCGTTCTCTATCTTTAAAGCCTTGTTCTCTGCTTTTAAACTTTCATTCTCTCTTTCCAGCCTTTCTATTTTTGCTTCTAACTTTTCTATTTTTTGCTGTAAATTTTTGCAAAGTTCTAAAAGGTTTACCACATTACCTCACTTTTGCTCTATGATTATCTTTTTAGATCACCTTGTCTACCTTATTCTGCCACTCCGCTGAACGGATACCTAGGGGTTATAGTTTTCTTATGCTGCCTTTTTGTTATTAGACAACCACAATATAAAGGAGTGAAACGGATGCAAATAGTAGTGCATTTCTGCACCAAACGTATTACCTTTAACGAATAGTAAAATGTGAGATTTTTTGGAACTACCGTGGAGCAATTGCTCCACGGTTTCATTCTACTTAGAATCCACCCATGCCACTCATTTCTCCTGCACCCATAGGAGATGAAGCATTTTCTTTGCTTGGTACATCAACTATCATAGATTCAGTAGTTATCAGCACACTCGCAACAGATACCGCTGTTTCAAAAGCAATACGCACCACTTTTGCTGGATCAATCACACCAGCTGTAAACGCATTAGCATAATTCATAGCCTCAACGTTGTATATAAGCTCTTTATCATTCTGCTTAATCAAATAGTCAATTATAACAGCAGATTCAAGACCAGCATTTTTGACTAACCTTCTAATTGGAGCACTGAGAACTTTCTTGATAATGTTTATGCCTATTTGTTCCTCGTCACTTGCACCTTTTAATTTGTCGAGAACAGATGAAGCATAAAGAAGCGCAACCCCACCACCTGGAACTATACCTTCTTCAATCGCAGCTCTTGTTGCATGCAGCGCATCTTCGACTCTATCTCTACGTTCTTTAACTTCCACTTCAGTTGCTCCACCAACTTTGAGCACAGCAACGCCACCTGATAATTTCGCTAAACGTTCTCTTAGCTTTTCTTTATCATAATCAGAAGTTGAAGTTTCAATTTGAGATTTAATCTGCTCGATTCTAGCTTTCACACTGTCAGAATCGCTATTTTCGCTGACAACTGTGGTATTATCTTTAGTAATTTTAACATTTTTAGCCGTACCAAGATCATCAAGCGTGAGATCTTCCATCTTGATTCCAAGTTCATCTTTTATGACGTACTTAGCACCAGTTAAAGTTGCTATGTCTTCGAGCATCTCCTTTCTTCTGTCACCAAAACCTGGAGCTTTTACTGCAGCAACTTTTAAACCACCACGCAATTTATTGATAACTAAAGTGCTTAATGCTTCACCTTCGATATCCTCTGCAATAATAACCAAAGGTTTACCAGATTTAACAATAGCTTCAAGAATAGGAAGTAAAGGTTGAATAATATTTAATTTTTTCTCTGTAATTAATAGATAAGGATTATCAAGCTCCACGATCATTTTTTCATTATTTGTAATAAAATACGGAGAGAGATAACCGCGATCAAATTGCATGCCAGTAGTCAGCTCAACTTCTAACTCTTTTGAACCTTTACTCTCTTCAACAGTTATTACACCCTCTTTTCCAACTTTTTTCACGGAATCAGCGATACTGTTACCTATGTCCTTATCACCATTTGCAGAGATTATTGCAACTTGTGCCACTTCGTCTATTTTCTCTAGAGAAATTGTACGAGACATTGACGCAATTTCCTTTAATATTACATCTTTTGCCTTCTGTATTCCGTTTTTAATACCAACACGATCGTTTCCAGCAGCAATTGATTTTGAAGCTTCCATTATCATGTTGCTAGTTAGTATTGAGCACGTTGTTGTACCATCACCAACTTTATCGTTACATTGAGAACAACTTTGTGCAAAGATGCTTGCTATTACAGCGTTTAATGGTTTTTCAGGCTTGATACCCTTCATCACCTTATAACCATCTTTTGTAATTTCTGGTGCTCCATAGGGCTTATTAATCCCTACCGTTTTTCCTCTAGGTCCCGCAGTTATTGCCACCGTTGAATCCACTATTGCTGCAACTTCACGAAAGGCTTCTTGCAACTGCTCACCTGATACTACTACATTAGTCATTTTTATCACCTCTTGTTAATAAAAAATTTAGAAAACTATAATAAAACCATTTACAATGCGCTATGTTGCGCTTTGTTTCAGTTTAGTAAAATAAAGACTGCTACTTAATGACAGCAAGTATATCGGATTCCTTCATCACGATAAGCTTCTCATTATTATGTTCTATTTCTGTACCAGCCCATTGGCGATAGAACACTTTATCACCAGCTTTCACAGTTAAAGTTACGCGTTCGCCACTTGAATTGCGTGAACCTTCACCAATTGCTATAACTTCACCTTTAGTAGGTTTCTTTTCAGCACTTGATGGAAGCACAATTCCACCTTGCTTTTCTTCGCTAATAGGCTTGATCAGCACGCTATCATCTAATACATTTAAACTTATACTTGACATTTGTTTTTCCTCATCAACAAATTAACTTATAAGTTTATATATATATACTCGTAAGTTAGATTTCAAGGGCTGGAGCTTGTAAAATATGCACGCCATTATAAAATATGCACGCCAAAAGCAGTTTCTAAAAGAGCCTAATGTTATATAATAAAATTTAGATTTATTTATAGAGATTTCATGAGTTATATACCATTTTTAAGTCGTGGTGTGATAGTGCTATATGGGCCTGACACTAGAGATTTTCTGCAGGGTATTATAACCAATGATATTAATAAGTTGGATAGCCAAAAAGCCATTTACTCTTTATTGCTTAGCCCTCAGGGAAAATATCTATATGATTTTTTTCTTATTGAATATGGTAAATACACCCTCTTGGAGTGCGAAAACATGCACTTGCAGCAAATAATCGAGAAACTGGATTTGCTTAAAACTTATTTGAGGGTAAAGATTAAAGACGTTAGTGCACTATATAAGGTTGGGGTTTTGTTTAATACTAAGTTGGCGGAGTGTAGTAGTAAGTCACAAGTTATTTTTCAAGATCCAAGGCACAAGCTGCTAGGAATGAGGATCATACATAAAGATGAAATAAAAGAGCCGGTTGGGGATTTTACTCAGTATGAAAAAGTCAGAATTCAAAATCTCGTTCCAGATGGAGCGAAAGATATGGTGCAGAATTCATCGTTTCCGCTGCAATTTTTAATCGATAAGGTAAACGGTATAAGCTTTAATAAGGGGTGTTATATAGGTCAGGAAGTTGTAAATCGAATGAGCAGACAAGAAATATTCAGAAGAAAACTTTACCTTGTTGAGGGGGATAACGCACTTCCAGATATTGGCACTAAAGTGACAAATGAAAACAATGAGGAAATAGGGGAACTGCGCTCTAGTGTAGACAACATTGGATTTGCATTGCTTAATACTGGAAAGAGCCATGCAAATTTATATGCAGATGGAGTTAGGTGCGTTAAGACGTTGAAGTCTTAAGGTAGCACATATAGAAACGAAAAACTTGCTTGACACCCTTCGCCAGCGCCCTTATCATAACAGTGAAGCTATTTCATTTAACTTCCCAATCTGTGCAGATTAAACAGCAAGAAAACAACGTAGTTGGCGTCTTATTTTTAATTTTTTGCACTATGTGCACCTTATGTCTTCACAACATTTCTGGGTTTTTACCTATATAAGCTGAAACGCGCTTATAAGTCGTTTAAGACAGTATAGTACGCCAATTTGCAGGATTAGAGAGTGACAACTAGCTAACACGGGGTTTCTTTTGCCTTTTTTTCTGCTTAGTAAATTTCTTAAACATTTGCAGCGTAGGTTAGTTGCATTCAAAAGCAGCTAAATTGCAGTGTTTAAGACTTAAAAACGCCAATACTGAAAATAGACAATGACTAGGGTTTCTTTTGCCTTTTTTTTCATTTGGTAAATTTTTTAATGTTTATGGCTAAACGACAACCGTCATCCCGCTGCTTGTTAGCGGGATCTCTTGTTAGCGCCGCGGCGGTATGACGGTTCGTGGCG
>NZ_JADCNC010000006.1:0-121274 GCF_018454475.1 Wolbachia endosymbiont of Rhagoletis cerasi
GAATCGCGGTATGACGGTTCGCGGCGGTATGACGGTTCGTGGCGGCGTGACGATAAGCTCGTCATCCCGCTGCTTGTTAGCGGGATCTAGAGATACCGCGAATGAATCGCGGTATGACGGTTCGCAGTGGCATGACGATAAGCTCGTCATCCCGCTACTTGTTAGCGGCTAAGAGATACCGCGAATGAATCGCGGTATGACGGTTAAGTAGGGTGTCATCCCAGTGTCACGCACTGGGATGACATTATAGGAGCACTGGGATGACACCCTCTTGGATGGAAATCAGTGTCAGATAATTTCATGACACCAGTTGTTGTAAACTCACTTTTTCTCGATTTTTTGGTTTATCTTGTCTACCTATTTTGCCACTCTGCTGAACAGATACACTCAACTAATGGTCAATACATCTTCTATTAAAAATTGTACAAATTCATTGCCATTCCAGTAATTCATAGAGATTTTACCCAAAATAGCTTTAACATTACCCTGCATGATAGCAGAGCCAAGATGAGTATTTGCAGAACGAAATGCAATAGCTCTTACCATAACATTATCATCAGCAATAAAACATTTTATATGGTCAACTCCTATAACTTCAGGCTTTCTTATCTTTGCTCCTTGGATAATAAACCTTGGTTCAGGATTTCCAACTCCAAATGGTCCCAAGCGTTGCAATTGATTCCATAAAGACAAATTTATTGCTTTAGCAGTTACTATACTATCAGCTTTTAAAGTTTTCTCATTTATAGAATTTGAAAATCTTTCAGTAAAAAAATCATGCAAATCATTTATTTTGTCTTCTTTAATTGAAAATCCTGCCGCCATACTATGGCCACCACCTTCAATAATCAAATTTATAAACTTTGCGGAAAGGACTGCAGCACCGATATCAACTCCCAAAATTGATCTACAGCTTGCTTTTCCTATTCCATTATTTAAAGATATCACTACTGTTGGCAAGTGAAACTGCTCCTTTAGCCTTGATGCAATTATACCAATTATTCCCTGGTGCCAATTGCCACTTATCATTATAAAATTCGCACCTGATTGGGCAGACTTTTCCGCTTGTGCTGTAGCTTCCAAGAGAGCCTCATTTTCTAACACTTTTCTTGCATTATTCAAATCTATTAATTTTAGCGCGATTGAATGTGCCTCTTCATCATCATCGGTGGAAAGCAACCTTGCACCAAGCGATGCTTCTCCAATTCTTCCTCCAGCATTTATGCATGGCCCAATACTAAACCCTAATCGAGAAACACTTGGTTTTTCAAGGATTCCCAAAGCATCAAATAAAACACGCAAGCCAACGTTTTTTCTTGTTGACATAACTTTTAATCCTTGTGAGACAAGTGCTCTATTGAGGCCTGTGATCTGCATAACATCACAGACAGTTCCCAGGGCAACCAAATCCAACAGATCAAATAAATCTGGTTCTTTTTTGTTGGTAAAAAATCCTTGCTCACGTAGGCTTTTATTAAGAGCAACAATTAGCAGAAATGACACTCCAACTGCTGCTAGGTTATTATAAGGAGAGCTCTCATCAAGGCGGTTTGGATTCACAACTGCTACGGCGCTTGGTAATTTTTCCGTACCAAGGTGATGGTCAACAACTATAATATCAAGACCAAAAGCCTTTGCATCTTCTATTGGTTGATATGCAAGCGTACCACAATCAACGGAAATACATAAATCAATTCCATTCTTTTTAAGTTGTAATAAAGCATCTGTGTTTAATCCATAACCCTCATCAACACGATCTGGAATGTAGATTATAGAGTGTATATCGATTGCTCTCAGGTACCTGTTAATCAATGCTGACGACGTTGCACCATCAACATCATAGTCACCAAATATTGCAAGGTTTTCATCATTTTTTATTGCCCGTATTATACGAGAAACAGCTTTATCCATATCAAGAAGGTGAAAGGGATCTGGTAATAGCGATCTGATTAGTGGATATAAGAAGTCGCTTGCATTTTCTATGTTAACACCACGAGTAACCAATATTCTTGCTAATATTTCTGGTAACTCAAATCTCTGTGTAAGAGTTAAGATTTGCCTTTGATCTGCTTCTTGCAACTTCCACAATGCATTTGTTATGCTGCGCTTTTCAATTTCAAGTAGCATATTCTTTCTTTGTAAATAAAACTACTTTACCAGAATTTTTAAGCTTGTTCTATAATTGTATTAGACTTCTGCATAACCTAAACTAAGTAGAAAAAAGGTATCATCTAAGTAGCTGACACTGGTCTCCATCCAAGAGGGCAGTAGCCCCTTCGGTGTCATTCCAGCGCGTGACCAGGTCTTTTTAGCTATCATAGGATGACAGAAGCAGACACTCCACTTTGTCGTTCCAGTGCCTCCTTTTTTTGTCATTCCAGTGCCTTGACTATTTGGATCCAGGAAAAAGAATGGTGTCATCCCAGTGCCCCTATGATGTCATCCAAGTAGCCTCCCTCTCCTGTCATCCCAGTGCTCCTTTTTTTGTCATCCGAGTAGCTGACACTGGGATCCAGGAATTTTATTAAGTTGGTAAGCATAAAAGTGTTATGTAAAATACAACGTTCTTGATGGGATTGCGTGAAATGCTGGATCCCAGTGTCTGGGCACTGGGATGACAAAGGAGGACAGTGTCAGCTACTCGGATGACAAAAAAAGGAGCACTGGGATGACATCATCCTTTTTTTGGGGTTCCAGCGTCACGCGCTACCTTCCGTATAAATATTAAAAAATTTACCAAATGAAAAAAAAGGCAAAAGAAGCCCCGTGGTTGGCTAATTACTTACATTATACTTTCAAGTATGGCGTTTTTTTATTCTAAACGCTTAATAACCGCGATTTAGTTGCTTTTAAGCCGCAACTAATCTAAATTATAAACGTTAAGAAATTTACTAAACAGAAAAAAAGGCAAAAGAAACCCTAGGGTAGCTAGTTATTCACTATCCATTTTTTAAGTTGGCGTTTTTTTATGTTTTAAATGCTTTATAAGCGTATTTCAGCTTGTGTAGGTAAAAACCTAGAAATTTGATAAAGACATAAGGTGCACATAGTGCAAAAAATTAAACATGAGACGCCAAATACGTTGAGTTTTTTTGTCATTTAATCTGTACAGAGAAGATAAATAAATAGCTTCAGTTTCATGATAAGGGCGCTAGCGGAGTTTGTCAAGTAAGTTTTTTCGTTTCTATGGGTCAGTTGGTACGCGCTTTGCCTTTTAACAGATGTAAAAGCACAATTATTACGAACAACATTCCACCAACAACTGATATAGCGCCACCTATAATGAAGCACGTGCGTGCTAACATTGACGAAATGCTTGGCAGATCTGCAACCTTCCTTAAAGCACCATATCCACCAAGCCACACAAGGCCAGTGATATGGAGAAAATGCCCTATACTGTAGGCATAAATCTGTAATCTTACCATGGAACTTTTTATCTCTTTAAAGTTTAATTTAGGTAACATCCAGTAGACAAAATTCATAAAAGCTATAGTGATACCAACTACAGAACCATGGTAATGAGCGGGAATCGTGACATTACCTTCAATAGTCAACACTCCGAGCACATCTCCATAAGTGAACAACAAAAATGAATGTAATAAATAGTTGCTTTTATCATTAATAAAAGTTCTGATGTTGTAGCACACTAATATTATCAAAAAGCACGGCAAAACTGCTCCAGCAATCCTCATATGCCAAGTAAAAAACTGTATTAACTTGGCACTATCAACTGGATAAACAAAATATACAAACGGTGCGCCTACAGCTAAAATCGTGTTTATAAATAGTGGTAAAATAGTAATTTTACTGTTTGAAGCTAAACTAACATCACCAGAACTCAGCATTATTAAATACACTAAAAACATTCCTTGAGTAAAAGCAAACTGCAATAAATGTCCGCCTCCCCAAAAGAGATATTCGTAAAACAAATTCTTATCTGAGTGATATAGACCTGGAGGCATATTATTATATGCTAAAACAAAGCAAAGAAATGACGATACAAGTATAATAACTAGCCCAATTTGCCCAACAGAGAGAAATGAAACCTCTTTTTTTGATGTGTATGCTAGCATTGTATTTACTAATATACTGGCAATAAATAAACTGAGTCCAAGTAAAAATAATTTGTTTTGTAATACGGGAATATAGTTACTTTTGATAACTTCAGTGTTTGGAACGAATGCAGATACAAACATGAGCAGCATCGAAAGGGTTGATAGAACCCATGAAAAGTTAAACCAACTATTGGTATTTTGTAGGTTTATGATAAAGAGCAGAGATATTATAGAGCACATCCACACTAAAATTGACAAGTTCACGTGTATTACCAGCGCATTATCAAAAATATATTGTGCAGAAGGAACAAGAGAGGAGATAAAAGGCAATCGTAGAAAAATAACAATTATTGACAGTAACCCAGAGCAAGCAAGAGCACATACTGCCAAGAACATCCATTTTCTACAGAGCGGAGCGTTGTCTTGTATATTAAGCACAATCTTTTTTCTCAATTTTGTTCAATACAATATATAACACTGCAATAATACCTAAAACATAGCAATAGTATACGTGTGGCACGACTGCCAAAGGTGAAACTCCAGCAATAGTGCTAGCCAAAAGCAATTGAGCGCCATACGGTATTAATCCTTGAAATACACAAGAAAATATGCCTAGCCATGCTGCACTATAGTGAGGCGGTATTTCATATTTCTTAGCAATATCTCTAGCAATTTCACCACTAAAAATTATAGCGATGGTGTTATTTGCAAGTAAAATATCAAATATGCTGACTATTTTTGCAATAAATAACTGCGCTGTTTTTTGTCCACCACGTTGTATCATAACCCAAGATGAAAGTTTATCTGCAAACTCCTTAGAATTTTTACCTACCAGTCCTGAAAGCCCGCCAACCATCAATGACAGTAGCATAATTTCATGCATACTCATAAACCCCTTAGTGATGTTTTGGCTTAAAAACAATAAACCATAATGGTTGTTATTTATAAATCCAATGATTCCAGCAAAAGTTATGCTTAAAACCAATGCCGTAAATACATTTATTCCAAAGTTTGCAAGCAATATAAGTATTATGTAAGGAGTCACAAGCAATAAAGAATACTCCTTAACTGAAATAGTAGCACTATTGCTTGAGCTATAAAATAATATAATTATTGTGAATATAGAAGCAATTAGTGCCACTTTTGCATTCAGTTTTAATTTTTTCTTTATATCAGCCTTTTGAGACATCACAGATGCAATTGTAGTATCAGAGATAATAGATAAATTGTCGCCAAACATTGCTCCTCCTACAACAGTTGCAACTCCTAAGGAAGGAGAAATCCCAGCTTGTGTCAGTTCAACTGCAATAGGAGCAATTGTTGCAATGGTGCCCATTGATGTACCAATAGCAGTGGAGATGAAAGCTGCTACAAAAAATAATCCTATGAGTAAAAATTGTGTTGGTATAAATGAAAGAGCCAAATTAACTGTGGCATCAGCACTACCGATTGCTTTAGTTACTTCACTGAATGCACCTGCAAGTAAAAAAATGATGCACATAGTGATAATATTACGATCTCTTACCCCATCTAGAAAGGCATACATTTTTTCTTCAGTATTGCCCTTGTATAAAACCCAACCCAGAGCTATGGCAGGAACAATGGCTACTAGTGGAGATAACTGATAAAAAGCATTTGACACGCCAAGAACAGTAAAATATATGCCGCTTCCTACAAAAAGAAATAGGAACAGTAAAATAGGCAAAAAATTTGTAAAATAAAACATACCTCAGCTCTGATAAACGCAAATCAACTATGATATAATTTATATTATTATAAACCACAGTTGGCACCTTGACCAATGTTTTTCTAGAAAGCAATCTACCAGAAAAGGTTTCCATGAAAAGGACTATTATAATATATCATCTACTTGAATTAAACTGGGAGATAGAATAAGTAAAAAATATGAATGACATAACAACAAAGCAAGTCATATCCTTATGGGACACACAAGTTGGTGGGTTTTTGCCGGATAAAAAAGAAGTGGAGATTGTATAATACCTTCTTAATCTAATGCTTCAATGTTTCCGACATAGGAAAAGTATCATCTTTATTTTCTATAGAGGAAGGCACACTATTTTGATTATCATCACCATTAATTGGAGTAGTAGGGTGCATTAAAGCAACTTTCATAACTTCATCAATATTCTTAGCAAAAACTACGTTGATCCCTTCTTTGATGCTTGCCGGAATTTCTTGCATATCTTTCTCATTTTCACTTGGTATAATCACAGTTTTGATTGATCCTCTGAGCGCTGCAAGCAATTTTTCTCTCAAGCCCCCGATAGCTAAAACTCTACCACGCAATGTCACTTCGCCTGTCATAGCAACATTTTTGTTAACTGGTATATTTGTCATAAGAGAAACAATAGACGTACATACCGCGCCGCCAGCAGAAGGGCCATCTTTTGGTACAGCACCCTCAGGTACATGCAAATGTATATCATTATTTTGGAATTTTTCGGGCTTTATACCAAAAAACAAACAATTTGATCGAATATAACTATACGCAGCTTTTATAGATTCTTGCATAACCTCTCCAAGCTTTCCTGTGTATTTTATTTCTCCCTTGCCCGGAATTAGGACTGATTCTATCATCAAAATATCACCACCTGTTTCAGTATAGGCGAGCCCAGTTACTATTCCTACTAAACTCTCATTTTCCGCAATGCCAAAGGTATATTTACGTACCCCTAAATAATCTTGTAAATTGTCAACCCCTACGGATATTTTCTTATTTTTATCAGTCAATATTTCTTTAACTGCCTTTCTCATGAGCTTTGCAAGCTCCCTTTCCATACTCCGCACACCACTTTCACGTGTATATAAACGTATCAACTCGTATAACGCCTCATTAGTTATGTCCCATTCCTTCTGATACAAACCATGCTCCTTCTTTAACTTCGGAATAAGGTGGTGTGTAGCAATACTGATTTTTTCATCTTCAGTATACCCGGACAATTGTATAATTTCCATCCTATCACGCAAAGGATGTGGTAAATTTAAGCTGTTTGCCGTAGCTACAAACATTACACTTGAAAGATCAAACTCAACTTCCAAGTAATGATCCGTAAAGTGTTTATTGTGCTCAGTATCTAAAACCTCAAGTAATGCAGACGCAGGATCGCCACGCGAATCAGAACCCATCTTATCTATTTCATCAAGCAGAAAAAGCGGGTTGCATGAATTAGCTTTTTTCATGTGTTGAATGATTTTACCAGGCATTGAGCCAATATAAGTTTTCCTATGCCCTCGTATCTCAGACTCATCACGCACACCACCAAGAGCTATGCGAACAAAATCTCTTCCTACTGCTCTTGCCATAGACTTAGCTAAAGAAGTTTTACCAACACCTGGTGGTCCAACTAAGCAAAGTATAGGACCTTTTATCTCTTTTACTCTTTTTAATACCGCTAAAAATTCTATTATTCTATCTTTTACTTTCTCTATGCCATAATGATTTTCATCTAAGATTTTCTTAGCTGTATTTAAGTTAATTTTTGCATCTTTGTACTTTCCCCATGGCAACTCAAGCAACCAATGCAAGTAACTAGATATAACTGTAGCTTCAGGAGAAATGGGATTCATTTTCTTGTATCTCTTCAAATCAGTTATAGCTTTCTCTCTTGCTTCCTGAGAAAGCTTTGTTTCATTTATCTTTTTTTCAAATTCATTGAGTATATTCCCTTCATCACCATTCTCAAATTCACCTAATTCTTTCTGTATAGCTTTCAATTGCTCGTTAAGGTAGTAAACTTTCTGAGTGCTTTCAACTTGCGATTTAATTGTCTTATATAAACGGTTTTGTGCGTTCAAAATACTCATTTCTCTCTCAATAAAAGCAAAAGCTTTTTTTAAACGCTCTTCTGGGTCATAAGCCTCAAGTATACTTTGTTTATCTGATACTTTTATATTTAAATGTGAAGCTACCGTGTCTACAAGTTGATCAACTTCTTTGATTTGATCAATGGAGTTAATGGCAACCTCGGGCTGATTTTTCTTGTTTAGCTTACACCAGCTATCGAACGCGTCTACAACAGACCGCCTTAAAGCTTCTAAATCAATATTGTCTTCATCTTCTTTATAATGATTGTCTAACTCTACCCTGGCTTGTAATAAAGTATGAGAGCTAATATATTCTACAACTCTTCCCCTTCTTATCCCCCGGATTATAACTTTTACTGCATTGTCAGGTAATTTTATTAACGGTTGTACAATGCTTGCTAACACACCTACTTCATAAAGATCTTCAGGCTCTGGATTATCAACAGAGCCATCTTTCTGTGCTACAAGAAAAATCTCATTTTGGTGATTACTACTACTTATTGCATACTCTAGTGCATTAACAGATTTTTCTCTGCCTATGAATAAAGGCACCATTATATTTGGAAAAATTACTACATCTCTTAAAGGTAATACTGACAATGCAGCAAAACCAGAGCTCACAGTACGTTCAATGTTCATAATATATGCCTCAAATTAATCATTAACCGTTATAACATTGCCATTATTATTATGATTAACCGTTGCTTTTCCTAACTCTACCATTTTCTTAGTGATTACTATAGTGCTACCTTCAAAGCCTCCATTTCCGGCTGTATACATAATGTCAAGCAAAAGTGACTCTAAAATAGCACGTAACATTCTTGCGCCTGTTTTATAGCTTATAGCCTTTTTAGCAATAGCTGATATTGCTTCATCTGAAAACTCAAGGTTTACTTTGCTAAACGCAAGCAATGCTTTGTATTGTTTTATTAGCGCATTTCTTGGTTCTGTCAAAACATGTATTAAATCTTCATGATCCAGCTCATCTAAAACAGCAGTTATTGGAACCCGCCCTACAAATTCGGGTATTAAACCGAATTTGATTAAATCTTCAGGTTGAACATCATGTAAAGCATTTTTTTTCTTTTGCTCTTTAGACTGACTTATATCTGCTCCAAAGCCAACTGATGTTCCCTTTTTTCTCGCTTCAATAATTTTATCGAGGCCTTCAAAAGCTCCTCCACAAATAAACAGTATGTTACTAGTATCCACTTGTATAAACTCTTGTTGTGGATGTTTTCGCCCTCCTTGTGGCGGAACATAAGCAACTGTACCCTCCATAATCTTAAGCAGAGCTTGCTGGACCCCTTCACCTGAAACGTCACGGGTTATTGAAGTGCTTTCAGATTTTCTTGTGATCTTGTCTATTTCATCTATAAACACTATACCACGCTGTGCTTTTGCAACGTCATAATTTGCAGCTTGTAATAAACGCGACAACACGCTTTCTACATCATCACCCACATAACCTGCCTCAGTTAAAGTTGTCGCATCAGCCATAGCAAATGGCACATCTGAAACTTTAGCAAGTGTTTTGGCCAGCAAAGTCTTACCAGAACCAGTGGGACCAATAAGCATTATATTTGACTTCTCGATTTCAATATCACTTATAGCATGAAATTGTACCATGGATTGACAATGGTTATACATAGCTACAGATAAAACATGTTGCGCATGTTCTTGACCTACAACATGCTTGCTAAGAAAATTTTTTATATCCTCAGGTTTCTTTAGTAATAGCTTCATATCAGATATACGATCTGAATTAAAAGATCTATCTTTCTTTTGACTTATTGCTTTATGGGATAATTCTATGCACTCATTACAAATAAACACCTTTAAACCATCCGAAGAGTTAGTAATCAATTTATCTACTTCATCTTGCGCCTTGTTGCAAAAAGAACAGTAGTGTAAATCATTATTATTATCCATTAACCCACCTTTTGTTTAACTTTAGTATTTTCAATTTCAATATCTGTACGCTCAGCTATCACCCTGTCAATTAAGCCAATTTTCCTTGCTTCTTCAGGATCCATGAATTTATCTCTTTCCATCATTCCTTCAATTTTCTTCAGTGAATTTCCAGTATGTTTTTCATAAATTTGATTTAGTTTTTTCTTAACTCGCAAAATTTCATTAGCATGTATTTCTATATCAGTTGCTTGACCATGATAACCACCAGATGGCTGATGTATCATAATTCTTGAATGAGGTAGAGAGTAGCGCTTACCTTTTGTACCAGCTGCAAGCAATAAAGAACCCATAGACGCAGCTTGACCTATACATAAAGTTGAAACGTCTGGGTTTATATACTGCATTGTATCGTAAATCGACAAACCAGCAGTTACAACACCACCTGGTGAGTTAATATACATACAAATGTCTTTATCGGGATTTTCCGATTCTAAAAATAAAAGCTGTGCTACTATTACGCTAGCCATGTTGTCCTCAATAGGACCTGTTACGAAAATTATTCTTTCTTTCACTAGTCTTGAATATATGTCATAAGCGCGCTCACCGCGACTAGTTTGTTCAACTACAATTGGTATAAGAGTCATACCTTTTCCTATTAAATATTACCAAACAATTCCTTTAATTCTTTCACAGAAATAATCTGCTCTTCTTTACTAACTTTTTCTATTATATAATCTGTCACTTTATACTCAAGCGCTTGCCCTCTAACTAATTCTTGAAATTGTTTATTTGATTCAAAATGCTTAAGTACTCTGTCAAACGGTACATCCTTACTGACATATTGATTTACAATAACATTCAAAACATCATTTTGAGTTAATGATATTTTATGTTCTGCACTAAATTTCATAAATAACATAGCAAGCTTTACACGTTTTTCAGCTTCTTTACGAGAATCATTTTGAGCACCCAGTTCTCCTTCCATTCTTTGTTGCTCCTGTTTTACTATGTCTGTGGGTAAATCAAAACTATAATTAGCATCCAAATAATCAAATAGCTCCTTTTTAATTAAGAAATTTATCATTTCAGTGCACTGATCACCAATCATTTGTTTTGCATGACTTATTAGCAAAGAATAATCTTTAAAACCAATACTCTTAGCTATTTCATTATCATTTTCAAAATCTTTGGCAACCTGAATCTCATTAATTCGCACAGAAAAATCAGCTTCCTGTCCTGCAAGGGAAATGGCTTGGTAATTTTCAGGAAATTTCAACTTAAAGTTCTTTGTTTCTCCCTTTTTCATACCAGTTAATTGATCTTCAAAACCATTAATAAATGTGCCAGACCCTAAATTAACGGCAAAATTTTTGCTACTTCCACCCTGAAAGAGCTTATTCCTAATCCGCCCTTCAAAATCAATTATCAATTTATCCCCATTTTTTGCTTGATAAGAAGCATCATCAACAGAGGCGAAATTGGGGAATTTTGTTTTAATAGAATCAATAAATTCTTTTATATCTTCCTCTTCAATCTTTGCTTCAATTTTCTTTAAGTTTATTTTGTCAAGATCTATCACTGGTACTTCAGGCATCGACTCAAAAGATAGCTTGTATACAAAATTGCCCTCCTCATTTTCTTTGTCCAGATCTGGTAATGATATCACATCAACCTTAGGATAAATGTGAGACTTGACTTCAATTTTTTTCATCAAATCACTTGAGCAATAATCAATTGTATTATTTATCACATATTCCAAAGCCTCGTTTTTATAATTTGCAACAACAAGGTCATAGGGCATCTTTCCAGCCCTAAATCCAGGTGATTTTGCATTTTCTGCTATCTCTTGCAACCTGGAATTTACCTTTTGTTTTATATAATCACTACCAACTGTGATTTCATACTCATACTTTAGTTTATCTATACTAAGCTCTTTGTAGGTATATACGCTACTTACTTCGACTGTATTTTGAGGTATATTATTAGACATCATAATTCATTTATTAACATTTTAATTCATATCTTAATAGAGTCATTTTACCAGAATTTAAGTTAAACACAATCCTTAAGAACAGGTTTTTACACAAACAAAAGTGTATTTAGTGATTATAAATTTTCCCTTAAAACCTAAGTTACATGACTTTAAAGTGCGGATAGAGGGACTTGAACCCCCACGAGCAAGCTCACCAGGACCTAAACCTGGCACGTCTACCAATTCCGCCATATCCGCAAGAAATTTTCAGTACCCTATTATAGGTATTCCATTAAAAATATTCAAGGTTTAAAGTCTTACTTAATTTATGGTATTTACACAATCAAAAAAGCTTATTAACATTTCTTAATGAAAGCTCTAAACCCTGAAAATCAATAATGAGATTAATAACAAGCTTCTTACTCGCAATTTTTTTGATTACACAAAGTGGTTGCACAACCCTTATAATAGGTGGTGTGGTGGCTACAGCGACAGCAACAGCAATAACAATGCAGGACAAATCCTTGGGAAATATCATTGATGATACGACTATGGTCATCAGAATTAATAAGGGGCTCTTAAAACATGGGCTATTTTCATCCATAAAGGTTAAAGTAAGTGAAGGAAGAGTATTGCTCATTGGAAGTGTTGACACTCCTGAAAAACAACTTACAGCAGAAAAAATAGCTTGGCAGCAAAAAGAAATTAAAGAAGTGATAAATGAAATAAGAGTAATACCAATTCAAATGGCTTCCATGCTAGACACCACTGTAGATGGCATGATAACAGCGGAAATAAGAACAAGACTCCTGGGAAAAAGAAATATTAAGTCAATTAATTATAGCGTTAATACGGTTGATAGAGTTGTTTATTTGATGGGTATAGCCCAAAATAAAGCGGAATTAAAAGCTGTAATAGCAATTGCAAGAAAAGTAAAGGGAGTAAAACAAGTTGTAAGTTATGTACGATATAGGTACAGTAAGTTACGCCATTAGGCAAAAATCGCTTTCAAATTATAACATTTGTACAATTGTGACAATAGGTAGAGAACATAAATGAAAGTTGCCTTTCAGATGGATGAAAATATAAATTTTGAAACTGACACTACATTCGTGCTAATAAAGGAAGCACAAAGGAGGAAGCACGAAGTTTTTGTCTATGCTCCTAACAATTTAGCACTAAAGCTAAACCATCCAATTGCTCTGGCTCAGAAAGTCAGCGTTGATGATTTTAGTTTTATCTCTAAAGAGGATGTAGCAATCAACTTGAATGAAATGGACATCATATTTATCAGACAGGATCCACCCTTTGATATGCGTTATATTACAACAACATATATCTTAGAAAAAACCAGCGCATTGGTAATTAACAATCCAACAGAAATAAGAAATTGTCCTGAAAAATTGATAACTTCATTATTTCCAGAGCTAATTCCGCCAACTTTGATTACTGAAAATATATCAATGATTAGAGATTTCTACTACAACTATCAAGATATTATTCTGAAGCCATTGTATAGTTATGGAGGAAACGATGTGATAAGAATACAAGATGAGAATAGTATTCAAGTAGTAGTGGATCTCATGATAGCAAAATACGAATGCCCTGTGATTGCACAATCATTTTGTAAAAACATAGATAAAGATAAAAGAATATTGCTACTTTATGGCCAACCAATTGGTGTAATGAAACGAATTCCAAAAATCAGTGGAGAGATCAGAACAAACATGCGACTTGGAGCAAGTTTTGAGCCCGCTCAAATGAACGATAGAAACAATGAAATATGTAACAAAATTAGTCCTGAATTAAAGAAAAGAGGGCTAATATTTGTTGGTATTGATATTATAGATGACTTCCTGCTCGAAATTAACACAACTTCACCCACGGGAGTAGTTTATATCAATAAATTGTATAATATATCGCTAGAAAAGGATCTTTGGGACGTGTTTGAAGAAAAAGCAAGCAGCCATCAACTAAACCTGTGAACAATCACCTTAACAAACTCAGTAGTCCCATTCTTTATCCCTGTTTTTTCTGTACTATTGGTCATATCACGCAATTTTTGAGAATTATTTAATAGATCAAATAGTACCTCTGTTAGATTTTTTTTTGCTTCACTATTCTGCTTAACTATTATAGCTGCTCTCGAGTCTTCAATATATTTTGCGTTATAAAATTGGTGATTATCTTTTGAGTAAGGGTAAGGAATATATATAGCAGAACGCCTAGCAAGAGTGATCTCTGCTATTGAAGTTGCTCCTGCTCTGCTAATTACCAAGTGAGCATTGGCCAGTCTATTCTCCATATCATCAAAAAATTCACTCAATTCACAATCGATCTTTTCACTTTTGTATAGACTTTTGACCTTGTTTACATTTTTCTTCGTACATTGCTGCGTCACTCTAATTTTCTTTTTCATTTTAATAGGTAAATCACAAATTACGCTGCTTACTACATCATCAAAAAAATTTGCACCTTGGCTGCCTGCTATGACCAATATATTTAGGATTTTCTCAGTGCTAGAATGGCTCTGTGCTTTTATATCAACAAAATTTCCTGTAAAAATACATTTATTGCCCTCTGCATATTTAGTCTCCGGAAAGCTGGTTGCAATTAATTTTGCACTCTTGAAAAAGAATCTATTTACTCTCCCTAAAACTGTGTTTTGTTCATGTAAAATTATAGGTATAGAAAGAACTCTTGCTGCAAGAAGAGTTGGAAAAGAAGCATAGCTACCAAAACCAATGACCGATTTTGGTTTTAATTTTCTTACTTGATACAGTGCTAACATAGAGCTGTATATCAAGAAAAGGAAAAACTTAAATTTGTTGCTGCTTGGTCTACGTAATGGTAAGGTGTAGCTTTCTATGTCGGTATTTTTATTTGTTTTTTTATCAGTGAATAATATGCAATTGTATCCTTGTGTCTTTAGTGCTTTTGCTAAAGCTATGGCCGGAAAGATATGCCCACCTGTGCCACCTGTTGCTAAAATAATATCCATCTGTAAATAATAAATCCTAGATTGTTAACTGTTATTTAACAATTTGCACGTAGAATTTTATTAAGCGTTATGATAGTTGAGTTAAAAATGCCTAAAAGTAATAGTAAAAAAGAACCTAATGAGAAAAATAAACCTCAAGAACAAAGAGAAGGCAGAAGCGGAGGTTTTTTAGAACTGCTAAAAAATATAATAAAAATTCTTTTCAATTCGGTCGTTGACCTACCTGAGCACGAGCAGCATAATAAAATGAAAAGCACTAATCTACAACAAGGTTTGGATACTAAAGGAAAAGGCCCAGAAGATCTTCATCCAAAGGCAAAGCTTGAAGTTAAAGAAGCAGCTAAGGGATTGAAAGAAGAGTTACAGAATTCTGATGCTGGTGGTAATCAATCTATTGAAACTAAAGTGCCTAATCAAACTACTACTCAAGACATTGACAACTCTAAAACGATGGAACGTTAGTTCAACTATTTAACATCTGCAGCAAGCACTGATTCATGTATCATCTCTGAAATGGTTGGATGAGGAAAAATCGTAGATTTTATGTCGAAGTCTGTTCCTTCTAGTTGCTTTGCAAGAGCAAAATTGCTAATTAACTCCGTTACTTCTGCACCTATCATGTGGCTACCCAGAATTTCTCCGGTTTTTTTATCTATAATCGTTTTCACTAACCCTTCAGTTTCACTGAGTGCAACAGACTTACCATTAAAGTTAGAGTGAAATTTTCCTATTTTTATATCATACCCACCTTTTATTGCCTGTTCCTCAGTAAGGCCGATGCTCGCTATTTGTGGATGAGAATAAGTGCAATTTGGTATGCATTCTTTTTTTAACGCATGAGCATTTTTACCAGCAATCTTTTCAATGCAGATCACGGCTTCATGGCTCGCTTTATGTGCTAAACATGGTGGGCCAGCTACATCACCTATTGCATACACATTTGATTCACTAGTTTCATACCATTCATTCGTTTCAATAAAGCCAGAAGGGCTTAATTTAATTTTTGTATTTTCTAAACCTATATTTTCAATATTTGCTTGAATTCCAACCGCAACAATCACCCTCTCAAATTCTTTGCTCTCACCACTACTTAGTAGCACTTGAGCAGAGTCTTTACTTTTAGTAAGAGCTTTTACGCTACTGCTTGTATATATTTCTATCCCCTGTTTTGTGAATATTTCTTGTGCTAAATCTGAAATGTCCTTATCCTCCAGCGGCAAAATAGTGCTCTTTATCTCTATGATTGTTACATCAACACCCAAAGTACTATAAAAACTTGCAAATTCTATTCCAATTGCACCAGACCCTATAATTAGTAGCGATTTTGGTAATCTCTCTGGAGTCATAGCGTGCTGCGCATTCCATATTAAATCTCCATCTGCCTCTATTCCAGGCAGATTCCGTGCCCTCACGCCTGTTGCTAAAATGATATGCTTGGAAACAATTTCTTGTTCTTCCTTATCGCTAACGACTTTTATAGTACCATTGCCTGCAAGTTTACCAAAACCTTGATGAACTTTGATATTATTTTTTTTCATCAAATAAGCAACACCGCTTGACAATTTATCAACAACGTTTCTTGAATATTTCACTATTGATTGTATATCAAAATTCGCTCCCTTTACTTCTATACCAAACTCTTTTGATCTTTTTATTAGCCTATAAACCTCAGACGCCCTAAGTAGCGATTTTGTTGGTATACATCCCCAATTTAAGCATATACCGCCTAAATTTTTTTCTTTTTCTACAATTGCAGTTTTAAACCCAAGCTGTGCCGCCCTAATTGCCGCTATATAACCACCAGGACCGCTACCTATAACCGTAATATCATACTCATTCATCAGTTTTCTTCGTATTCAAAAAGATTATATATAACAGATGGAACCCGTATGATCAATATTCAGGTAGCTGACAGCATAGAAACAAAAAAACTTCCTTGACAAACTCCGCCAGCGCCCTTATCATGAAACTGAAGCTATTGTATTTGCTTTCGCCAATCTGCAGATTAAAAGGTAAGGATTACTTAATGTATCGGCGTCTTATGTTCAATTTTTTGCAGTATATAGATACTGTATGTCTTTACAAAACTTCATCTACATCTAGATTTTTATCTAAATAAGCTGAACGCGCTTACAAAGCGTTACAAGACATCAAAAAATGCCAATACTCGACAGAGATAGTAAAAGACTAGCTAACTCGGGGATTCTTTGTCTTTTTTTCTGCTTAGTAAATTTCTTAAACATTTGCAGCGTAAGTTAGTTGCAATTAAAAGCGGCTGAATCTCGCTTGTCAAGCGTTTAAAACATAAAAAACGCCAATATTTTAAAGCGGATAATAACCCCAGGGCTTCTTTTGCCTTTTTTTTCCATTTGGTAAATTTCTTAATGTTTATGGCTAAACAACAACCGTCATCCCGCTGCTTGTTAGCGGCTGAGATACCGCGGCGGTATGACGTAGGACTGCTGTCATTCCAGCGCGTAACGCTGGAATCTAGAAAAAAGAAAATGGATCCCAGTGTCTGGGCACTGGAATAATATCGTTTACTATGTCTATATTACAATATTTGTGCAGTTGTGTATCAACTACTTTTGTGGCACCGTTTGTTATTCAATCTTTATGCTAGTTTTACTAAAAATTATAGTATTTTAGATATAATTACAATATCTAAGTTTAAGGTATAGAGATGAATCCTACAATCAAGAGAATTTTCAATATTTTTCTTATAGTATTATTTATTTCTTTTTCTCATGTTGGGAGTGCTGCTGCTGACACTAATGCTGACACAACTGCTCAAGTAATATGTAATATTATTGGCTACGTTTGGGGGATAGGCGGACCGCTTATGACCGTAGTGATAATAGGTGCAGCTTTGCTTGCGATATTTGGTAGAATGCCATGGCCAGCTCTTTTTGCACTCGGTGTATTTTGTGCTGTATTTTTCGGTGCTAAAACTATTGTGACAAAAGTAATGGGTGGTATAGGCGGCACTGGAAATACTTCTTTGATGGACCAATGTGGAGTGGACAAAAAGAAATAGATCCTTTTGTCAATAAGTTGCTTTCTTTATCGTATTGGAAATTAAAACTTGTTTTTTTCTAAAACAGACCTGATGCACCGCTTCAACTATATCTTCCACTTGTGGTAATGCTTTTTTTTCTAGATTTGTAGCATAAGGTAAGGGGATGTCCTTGCCAGTTACGCGCATAACTGGAGCATCAAGGTAGTCAAATCCTTGTTCCATAACAACGGCTGACAGCTCTGCTCCTATTCCTGCAAATGGCCATCCTTCTTCTACACTAACTAACCTATTAGTCTTCTGAATAGAGTTAATAACAGTTTGAGTGTCAAGTGGTCTTAAGGTTCTGAGGTCAATAACTTCAGCTTCTATACCTTCACCTGAAAGTAAATCTGCTGCATTTAAGGCATCCATTAATTTTAATGAGAAAGCAGTGATAGTTACATCCTTTCCCTCTCGTATAACAGCAGCTTTGCCTATCTCAAGTAGATAATCTTTATTTGATAGCTCAGAGTCAGAAACTTCATGTTCATGTCCGTAAGCTATTTCGTTTTCTAGAAATATTACCGGACTCAGGTCACGAATTGCAGCTTTAAGTAGACCTCTGCAATCGGAGGCAAAGTAAGGTGCTATTACTTTTAACCCCGGTATATGTGAATACCAAGATGCAAAGCATTGAGAGTGTTGTGCAGCAACTCTTGCTGCAGCGCCATTTGGTCCACGAAATACTATAGGGCATCCAAGTTGTCCGCCTGACATATAATTTGTTTTTGCTGCGGAATTCACAATTTGGTCAATAGCTTGCATAGAAAAATTAAAAGTCATAAACTCGACTATTGGCTTTAATCCAGCAAATGCCGCTCCAACAGCAAGGCCAGCAAATCCATGTTCGGTAATAGGCGTATCAACTACTCTGTTTTCTCCAAACTCTTTCAGTAATCCTTTCGTTACTTTATAAGCACCATCATACTCTGCAACTTCTTCACCCATGATAAGCACATCAGAGTCGTTTTGCATTTCTTCTCTAATTGCTGTGCATAAAGCTTCTCTTACACTTAAGGTTGCCATTTATAAACTTTTATAGACTTTAACTAAAGTAACTATATCAGAATTACTGGGGGTAAGTAAAGTGTACAAATTAAGTTTTACAAACATCATGACCAACTCATTCCAAAAAAAAATCTTCTCACGCTTGCTGTTTTTTGTTGCTGGAAATGGCTGGATTATTTAAGCTTTTAGTAATGTATGTTGTTAAATTAATAGCAATTTATTTGGAAATAACAGAAAAATTTATGATAGTTTTATACTCTAAATAGAATAAGATACTTCTGTCTGTGTCTCCACGTTTGAAACTAACCTTATTCTATCTCTTTCTTGTTCTGGACTTAACCTGTGAAGCGCGTAACTGAAATCTTCCTCACTCACTATAAGCCGTCTTTGCGCACCAGCGCTAATTTTTGCTTCATTCACTAATTGCTCTAACTCAGCCCCAGAATAGCCTTCAGTCTTGTCTGCAATGTCTTGGAGGCTTAGCTTTTCATCAGTTTTTGTACCTCGCATATAAAGTGCCAATATCTTTTGTCTCACCTCTATGTTTGGATTAGGGACATAAACCTTCTGACCTAAACGTCCAGGTCTAATAAGTGCTGGATCTATATTATCCCATAAAACCTATCTTTTTTCCTTAACTTAATGGCAGTGAGACTTGGAATATCTTCGTGAACTACATTTTCCTCATAACAGATTAGGTACTTATCCCCAGTTGGTGTCTTCATGCCTGATGAATTTTGCATTTCGGGTGTCACGTTGGATAGCGAGTTTGACTATCGCTATATCTTCCTCATGTTCAATCGCTTCTTGTATAAACCCCTCTGCTAGCTCTTGAACTGATTGGTTTTTCACTTTAGCCAAGCGAGTAAGATTCTTTAAAACTTTTTCGCTAATGTTAATACCTGAATCTGCCATATGTTTTACCAAAATCTACTACTATAACAATTTTACAACATCTTTCTAAATTTTTCAATAAAAAAAGCAGTTTACGTAGGTACTTTCCACCCATTTCCAGCAGTTTTTTCTTCTTCTGTTTCTTCCATTTTAAAGCCTGGTTCTTCATGTGTATCAGTCACAGGTTCTTTTTCTGCTTGCATTATTTTACCTGATATGTACTCCTTAGCTTGCTCAGCAAGCTCGATTACAATAGCTACTCCAATTGCAGTTGCAATCAGAAGTACTGGTATTGTAGCTCCCATAGCTAACAAAGAACTAACTGTAGTTGATAAAGAATCTACTTTAATTATTGGAGTCAAGCCACATGCAACAAGGCCAACTCCGGCTGCAACACTTCCAATAAACAAGCCAGCTAGACACGCAGTTTCTTTTAATGTTAACCCGCTATGACGCTCATATGGAATTGGATACAAAAGAATTGTTATGAAAGCTGCAATTAATGGCACTACATAGATGGCTCCAACAGTTCCGCCTATTATCAGAGGTGAAAGACTAGTGAAACTTAGTAAGAGACCTATTAAAGTGCCTATTATAGCTCCTATTATTGCTGCCACGCCCAGCATCGCTAAATAAATTGTACCCACCATAACTTTGTCCCTATGTTAATAACATTTTAGTTTCACACACCATAATAAAAAAGTCAACTCCATATGTTTAGGTTGTAAAATCCCAAAAAGCAGCCAGAATAGAATAAGCAAACATTTACGAATTGAATTTAGTGCAAACAAGGGTGTTGATATCAACCATACTCTGCAGAATCGCAATATGGTATGACTACATGCTTTTTATTGATTTGATTAACATAATCAGCAGAGAGTTTTGTTTTGCAAAAGATGTCTACAGTAACATACTGCAATTATTTGGAATTGTAGGGCTAGGTGCAATTGTAAGGCCACTTGGTGCATTCATATTTGGTCACGTTGGTGACAGGTATGGAAGGAGGATAGCATTAATAATTACTATCTTGCTAATATCGATACCATCAAGTCTCATTGCATTTATTCCAAGTCACAATCAAGTAGGTATAATTTCTACTATATTGCTTCTTGCAATCCATATAACACAAGGAATTGCACTTGGTGGTGAACAAGGAAGTTCTGTTTATCTTATAGAGCATTTATCCAGTAGGAAAGAGAACTTAGGGATGTATTTTGGAATGATGGGTTTTGGTCGCTCCATTGGCGTCTTGCTTTCTGCGGTGATAGTGATTATCTGCAAAAAAACTACTGATTTTTGTACCTGGGGTTGGAGATTGCCATTTATTTTCTCAGCTATTTTAGGATTAATTAGCGCGTATAGCATATACACATTGGGAGAAACTCCAGCATATGAAAAAAATCGAAAACAAAGAAATTTACCTGATTTGCCAATAATAGAGCTTATAAAACGCCACAAGAGAGCTCTTATACTTGCTATTTTAATATCTGTACCTGTTAATGTTGCTGTTGGATTTACCATATTTCTTCGAACTCTCGCAAAGGAAATAGCATCAGTGGATGTTTATGTAACAACATATATCAACGAAATTGTATTGATTATAACCAGTGTATTAATGCCGATATCTTCAATAGCGTTTGGAATGTTGGCTGATAAAGTTGGAAAAGAGCGCACTGCAATCTTATTTATAGCAATTACAATGGCACTGTGTTGTCCTGCGTTATCTATTGCATATTACTATAAAAATTATCTTGTGATTGCGTTGAGCGTAATGGTTCTCTCTATAATAGAAAGGGGTATAGTTCCCATAGGAATAGTTGCATCTGAACTCTTTCCTACCAATGTTAGATTTAGTGGTGTGAGCTTATCACGCAATATCTCTTATGCGTTACATGGAGGATTTACTCCTATGGTTTGTATTTGGTTGACTGTAACATTTCCTCAAACAAACCTTGCTGCTGGGCTTTATATAGTCTTCTGCTTGTTGATCAGTGTGGTAGCAATATTGCAAATAAAACCGCAAGATAAGAAATTTGATTGGTCTTAGTTTTCTCTTAAGTGTGTATTCTCCTAAGTTGAAAAAAGGTGTGAAAAATGCGCTAATCTCGCTAAATGAGAAAATTTTATTGCGGAAAAATTAGAACGATCAAAAACACATGCCATGATAAACTTTTTTATGCGTAACACTAATTTCTTATTCTATTCGTCTAAAAAAACAGTATTTCCAACTGTAAATTTAAGTCTTTACAAGCGTCACAAATATAGTATGATATAAGTTAGGCTTTATAGAGGGTATATGACAACAAATACAGAAAATAATAATAGAATTAATATAGTACGTGAACAAGCAGGAAATGCTGTTCATTCAGATATTGCTTACTCAGAAAGAATACAAAAATCAGTAGAAAATGAAGCATTGTGTGATGCGTGGTCTAATTTTGAGTACTTTGAAGATGTGTTGAGAATAAAAAACAGCACCGATAGGGAAAACAGAATTAAGCAGCTTATCAAGGAAGATTTAGATATAAATGCTACAAAAAATGGCAAAACTATTCTAGACGTTGCTATAGAAAAAAAATGCTCATCAAAAGTTATGAGTTCATTAATAAGCAATGGCAGTAGGATTGATACTATAGATGCTAGCGATCGTACTGTACTGCATAGATCTGTTAGGAATGAAAATAGAAAAGTTGTTGAGTTGTTTTTAGAAGCTAATGAAAAAGAAGTGTCTCAGTACCTGGTAGCAAGGTTTTTGCCATTGTCTATGTTATATCAAAAAATAGAAGTAAATGCTAAGGATAATGATGGTTGTACTGCTTTGGATTATGCTCAATATGGCAGTGAAATGTATAGCTTGCTGCAAAAATATGGAGCACAACATAGTGAAAAGTTTTTATACTCACGCAACCTTAATATAGGGGAATTAGATTTAAATAAACTTGTTTCTGACCATAACTACTGCTTTGATGTGCTTACAAAAGCATTAGAGATTGAGGACAGATGCGAAAAGGAAGAGGTTATAGATTGGTTGCTAAAAAATGGTGCTAACATTAATGTTAATAAAGGTGATCAAGCCCTACTGAGTGTTGCAGCTGAAAAAGGTGATGTTGAAAATGCTGTGCTATTGCTTGAAAGGGGAGCACATGAAGGAGTAAATTCTCAAGATGCTGAAGGAAGAACGTTATTACTAAATGCAATTATTCAAGATAAGTTGGGCCATGCAAAATATCTCATAAAACAAAGAGTTAACGTTAATATACCAGATAATAATGGAAATAGCTCACTACACTACGCTGTTGTCAATTTTATTAAGCAGCGCTTAATTGAATGTGATGAAACCTATACAGCTAACGCTACTTTTTATGATTTTCTTAAGAATGGTGCAGATCTCTATATCAAAAATCATGATAACCTTACAGCATTTGAATATGCTTTTCACGCAAGAATAGCTCCTAGGGAAGCTGTTTATTTATTCAAGCTATATATAGAAAGAGGTGATCAGAGTGAAAACATGCAGTTAGTAAAAAATTTCAAATTGCCTTCTGGTGAAACACTATTGGAGTATTTTTTCAACAATAAATTATTTGATAGTGCTCAATCTTGTATAGATCTAGGAGCAAATGTTTCGCATAATGGGTCATCTTTACTGATACAAGCTCTTCAGAATCGAGATATAGAAGGTATCGGGTTTCTTTTACGAAACAGAGCAGACATTTCAAATAACGCAAACATTTCAAATAATAAGAAAAACTGTAAGTTGTATTTCCAAGTAGCGGTTGGATGTGTAGCGATGTTTTCGCTTGGTATGGGAGCTGCAGCCACGTTTACTCTAATTAAAATGTCTCCGCTAGTGTTAGTAATAGTAGCTGTGACCTTCTTTTTGACTGCAATAGCATCTATGTTAACATAAGTCTAGAAGAAGCAGCTAATGATTTGTTTAGCGGGTTATCAACTATAGCAGAAAGAGGAGCAGAAGCAGGTGCACTATACCTGGAAGTAAAGGAAAAGACTGAAAGTGTAGCTAAAAAAATGACATCCAAAAAGGAATTAATTGAAGCAAGATTTCAAAATATACAAGAAAATTTCATTAATAAGTTAAGTAATTTTGAAGAACTTCAAGGTGCCAGAGATTCTAGTACTTTAAAGAAATTCTATGCTGCTGTTAAAGATGTTCTAAAGATACGCTCCAGCATTCCTATTTCCAATTTACATCTATTATCGCTTGTTTACCATTTATCATTGGAAGTATC
Source organism: Wolbachia endosymbiont of Rhagoletis cerasi (assembly GCF_018454475.1). Taxonomy (NCBI): domain Bacteria; kingdom Pseudomonadati; phylum Pseudomonadota; class Alphaproteobacteria; order Rickettsiales; family Anaplasmataceae; genus Wolbachia; species Wolbachia endosymbiont of Rhagoletis cerasi. The sequence continues at coordinate 23,978 of NZ_JADCNC010000006.1, forward strand.
ATATGCTATTTTTCAGGCAATAACTGATCCAACTCTTGGAAGTACAATTTTAACTGCCATAAGTGAAAGAAAATTGCCTGAAGATAAGCAGTGGGCTAAGGTATTAAAAAATACAGTACCAAACTTAATAAGAAATCAAGAAGTTGTGCGGAATGTTATAGTACCAACTCTTACTGATATTTTAAAGAGCCTATCAGAATCAAGAGAAGAAAGAAAATTTATAATCTATACTCTGGCCTGCCTGAAAGAAGTGATTGATGAAGTTTATACGACATCGGTACAAGAGTCATTGTATAGGATATTAGGAGTAGAACTTGCAAATAGTCTAAATGGTATGGTACAGGCAATAAGTAACCTATTAGGCTGCTATGGACACGAAGAAGTAGAACGTGCAAGAACCGCAAATGAGTTAGATTACAGAGTAGGTAAACTTACACCTGAAGAAACGCAGCAATTCGTTATAAACTTAGGAGAGAGAGTAGGATCTCTCAGGGAGTTTGAGGGTCGAGTTACAAATAAACAGTCAATTAGTAAATTGATAGATTATTGTTTGGACCCAAAACTGAATGATAGGGAAGCAGCCGCAACACTATTAAATTATATACTCACATGTACTGAAGATGGTCGTTATTTGGCCGCTGAAGCTGGTACTAATAATAATTTATCTAGCAACTCTAATGTTGTACTTATTACGCGCGTGGCAGCAAATCGATCTGCACAGTTAGACTAGAGGCGGCTATATGGAAAAAAGTGAAGATAGTTTCAGAGATAAGCAAGCAAATGACAATTGATAGACTTAAACTATGTTCTCAATTTCTCAAAAAAATCCTTTAACAAAAAAGAGCATTCTGTTTCTAATATCCCACCATAAACTTCAGGTATATGGCTGCAAAATTGAAATATCTTAGCACCATTTTCAATTCCTCCACCTTTTGGATTATAAGCTCCAAAGTACAATCGTTTAATTCTGGCAAAGGAAATGGCTTGAGCACACATCGGACATGGTTCTAATGTTACGTACATATCAGCATCACAAAGCGTGGGAGTTGAAAATGCTTGTCTGATCGCTAACATCTCTGCATGTGCAGTTGGATCGCTGGATATATTGTGTGCAGAAGAAATGATATTGTCTCCACTCACTATTACAGCACCTATGGGCACCTCATCATTTTTTTGAGCGAGTTTGGCTTGCTCTATGGCAAGCTCCATATATTGATACTTAAACACTAGGCACTTATTTCTTATCAATTGCTGCTTTAACGAACGACACGAAAAGAGGATGAGGAGAAAACGGCTTTGATTGAAATTCTGGATGAAACTGCACACCAATAAACCACGGGTGACTCTCTAACTCCACTGCCTCTATGCACGTTCCATCTTCTGATATGCCACTGCATAGCAGCCCATTTTTTTCCAAATCATCTTTATAATCTGAATTGATTATGTATCTATGCCTGTGTCTTTCTGAAATAGTAGTGTTACTATATGCATCCATCATTTTAGAGTTTGCATTTATATTACATTTGTATGCCCCAAGTCTCATGGTTCCACCAAGATCGTCATCTTGATCGCCAGCTAACTTAACGATTGGATGTTTACAGTTACGAAATTCTTCAGAGTGTACATCTTCAAGCTTAACAACATTACGAGCAAATTCAATAATTGCAAGCTGCATACCAAGGCAAATTCCGAAAAATGGGATATTATTTGTACGGGCATAATTTATTGCTAATATTTTACCCTCTACTCCGTCATCACCAAACCCCCCTGGAACAAGGATTGCATGAGAATTCTGTAATTTCTCTCCTATAAGTTTTTCATTTATAGGTTTTTCTTCCTTCTCTCTTGAGTTAACCCAATTTATCCTTACTTTGACTTTATTACTAATCGCACCATGATTTAATGCTTCAACTAGTGATTTATACGCATCAGGGAATTCGGTGTATTTTCCCACTATAGATACAGTAACTTCCTGTGTTGGGTGCCTTATGGAATGCACTATTTGATCCCATTCAGTCAAGCTTGGTTTTGGCTTACTTAAATGAAAGTGCTCCAAAATTTGCGTATCAAGCCCACATTGGCTATACAACACCGGTAACTCATATATATGACTCACATCAGGGGCAGGTATCACATTGAATAAAGAAACATTGCAAAGCTTAGCTATTTTCTCTCTTTGATTATCGAAAATTTCTTTCTCACTGCGGCATAATATAATATCTGGCTGTAACCCCGCGGAATTTAACTCTCGAACTGAATGCTGCGTTGGTTTTGTCTTTAATTCTTGCGCTGCGGTAAGATATGGTATTAAAGTTAAGTGAATAAGGATAACTCTTTGTTTTCCTAATGTGTAGTTAACTTGGCGTATAGCCTCCAAAAATGGTTGGCTTTCAATGTCACCTACAGTTCCGCCTATTTCACATATTACAAAATCTAAACCTTCCGTACCATTAAAAATGAACGATTTGATTAAATCTGTCACATGAGGAATGACTTGCACAGTTTTGCCCAGATAATCACCACGCCTCTCTTTCTTCAATAACTCATGATATATCTTACCAGTTGTTATATTATCATCTTTTGTTGCTTTAATTCCAGTAAAACGCTCATAATGCCCAAGATCCAAATCAGTTTCAGCACCATCCTCGGTCACAAATACCTCTCCGTGCTGAGTTGGGTTCATTGTCCCAGGATCAATGTTTAGATATGGATCAAGTTTTCTGATACGGATTTTAAAACCGTGAGCTTGAAGAAGCGTACCAACGCTTGAAGCAACTAAGCCTTTACCAAGCGATGACACAACTCCACCTGTGACAAAGATAAATTTAGCTTCCTTCATTAATTTTCAAATGGAACAGAAGTAGATTCACTTTCTTGCTTTTTTTCTAATATAATTTTTTCTGCGATCGATTTTTTATGTACGTCTTTTGAACATAATCCTGACAATAGCAATGTGTTTATAATAAACAATCCAGCAACAATAGCCGTTATTCTGCTGAGCGGGTTTTCAGAAGATTTCACCGGAATCATCGAATTGACCCCCTGTTGTGTATTACTAAAACCACTTAACGAACTACTTCCAGGCGGCTGCAAGAGCACTAAAATTACTAACACAACAACCAATATTATTTGAAATATACTTAATACCGCTACTGACATTATAGATAGGGCTGAAAATAAAAATCTTAGCAGTACAAAGCACGTAAGTCAAGAACATCTGTCACCCAAATAACTTGAAATCTAAGTATGTATTTACTGCTTACCTTATTTTGATTAACATATGCATAAGACTTTGGGCTTAATATGTATCACATTTTAAAATACAAAGATTATGAACCAAAAATAGACGAAAGTGCTTTCATCGCAGGTGGTTCGCATATCATAGGTAAGGTTGAAATAGGAAGAAATGCGAGCATCTGGTTTAATTGTGTAATCAGAGGGGACGTTGGATCAATAAAAATAGGTAATGGAACAAATATTCAAGATGGAACGGTAATTCATGTGGATAGAAACCCAGGTGGTGACACAATTATTGGCAGCATGGTAACAGTGGGACATTTTTGTGTGTTGCACGCATGCACGGTGCATGATAAGGCGTTTATTGGTATGGGCTCTACCGTGATGGACCATGCAGTTGTGGAGCCTGAAGCTATGGTAGCTGCTGGCTCACTGGTAACACACGGAAAAGTGATAAAAAGTGGTGAAATATGGGCTGGTAGGCCAGCAAAATTCTTCAAAAAAATGTCGAATGAAGAAATTAAACATATTGCACAATCAGCACAAAATTATATTATGCTAATAAAAGAATACAAAAACTGAAGTTTGCGTCAAGTGTTTTACTTGACACGTACATTTCGGCTTAACCCTTGTTACTTCTTTTTCCCATTCTCATTTACTTCTTGTGCTTTTGCCCCATCTACTTGAGTACTAGGTAATACTGCATATGTAATACCACCGGCTACGAGTGCAGATGCTACTGCTATACCAATCATTACTAACATCTCTAACTTAACTGTACGTTCAAGTGCAGTAAATGCTATCAGTCCAGCAGCAAGACCCATACCAACAGTAGCAGTGTACCGTGCTCCATTGCCTTGTTTTAGTTGTTGAATTTTTTTGTTTTCAGCTTCTAATTCTTTATTTTCCTTCTTTAGCTTGTCAACTTCTTTCTCTTTAGCTGTTAAGTCTGCCTTCAGTTTGTCAACTTCAGCATTTGGCTGTTGTTGTTTTAGTTGTGCTATTTCTTTCTCTTTATCTGCTAATTGTTGCTTTAAGTCTGTAACTTCTTGTGTATTTTGTTGAGCTTTTAATGCTGTTATTTCATCGTCTTTAGCTTGTAACTGTTGCTGTAAGTTCGCAACTTCTTGTGTATTTTGTTGAGCTTTTAATGCTGTTATTTCCTCGTCTTTAGCTTGTAACTGTTGCTGTAAGTCCGCAACTTCTTGTGTATTTTGTTGAGCTTTTAATGCTGTTATTTCATTCTCTTTCTCTGTTAACTTTTGCTGTAACGCCACAGCATCTAATGCTTCCAATTCTGTTATTTTAGCATTTTTCTCTTCTAACTGCTGCTGTAACGCTGTAGAATCTATTGCCTTTAGTTTTTCCACTTCAGCTTCTAAGTCTTGTTTTTCCTGCTGAGCTGTGTCCAATTGATCTTGTAATTCTTGTGTTTTAGTTCTCAATTCCTCCTCAGCTTTCTTCTTTGCAGCTTCTAATTCTTGTATTTTAGGTTTCAATTCTTCTAATTGTTTTTGGGGATGTTGAAGCATCTGTACCTCAACTTCTTTTTTTGTATTATCAAGGCCCAACAGGGTTTTTATTTCTGTTGCAGTAGTAAAAGCTTTTCCGTTACCTTGTTTGTTAGCTGAAGATATAGGCATGATTACAATATTATCTCCTTGATTTTTTTTTTCTTTTTCAAACAAACCGGTAATATATAATTGCTTATTACCTAGTGAAAAACCCGCATAAAACTTTTTAGAACTTGAAATGTTTTCATACTCTTGAAATTTTTTAAAATCATCTTGCGCTATAATAAGCATTATTTCATTATTGATAACCTTTATTGTACCATTAATCTCCATAAACATATTAAACCTCAATATATATAATTAACATTACATAATACCCTTAGAACCTAAGGTCAAGTAATATTTTTATCATAGCATAGAAAATTTATGTTCGTAAACAAAAAATTTTGGCGTAAAATTGCCGTATTTACTTAATTGTGCTATAGCTAAAGTAATTTAGGTTTACCGACCATCGTCATTCCGCTGCTTGTTAGCGGGATCTAGAGATACCGCGGCGGTATAACGTTGCTAGCTTAAGGTTTAAAATTGAGAAATATTTATGTTAAAAGAAAAATACGGCTTTAAAGAAGTTGAAGACAAATGCAACATATTATGGGAAGGCAGTAAAGTTTACAGGTGGAATGGTGAAAAGGATAACACTTTCACTATAGACACACCTCCACCGACAATATCGGGTAAATTGCATATTGGCCATATATTTAGCTATTGCCACACGGACTTTATTGCAAGGTTTCAGCGCATGCTGGGAAAAGATGTGTTTTACCCAATTGGGTTTGATGATAATGGGCTTCCCACTGAAAGATTGGTTGAGCAAACCTATAAAACCCGCGCAAAAGAAGTTGGCAGGGAAAAATTTATAGAGATGTGCCATGAGGTTATTGAAAAATCAAAGCAAGAATTCAAGGAACTATTTAAATCGGTCGGCATTAGTTATGACTGGGATTTGGAATATCACACGATCAGCAAGGAAACTGTGACGCTTTCACAGATGTCGTTTATTGATCTATATAATAAGGGATATGCATATAGAAAAATGCAGCCTATCCTTTGGGACCCGGTTGATAAAACCGCAATTGCGCAAGCAGAAATAGAAGATAAAGTTTTTGAGTCATCCTTAAACACGATAGTTTTCTCTACTCAAGAAAATGAGCAGATCAATATTGCAACTACGCGGCCTGAGTTACTTCCCGCATGTGTTGCAGTTTTTTGTCATCCAGAGGATGCGCGCTACACTCATCTGATCGGAAAAACAGCCATAGTGCCAATAACAAAGGAAAAAGTTCCAATCATAGCAGATGATAAGGTTAAAATAGATAAAGGCACCGGGCTTGTTATGTGTTGTACATTCGGTGATGAACTCGACATATATTGGCAGCAAAAGCATAATCTACCGATGAAAATTATCATCGATCAGGATGGAAGGATGGACCTAGATGATGTCATTCCACCACACCCCGGCGTCATGAAAGTAGCTGACACTGGAATCTACGATGAAATAAATGGATTGAAAGTTACAGCAGCAAGAAAGAGGATGATTGAAATCTCGAGTGGAAAAGGACTTTTGATAGAAAGCACTAACATTTCTCATTCTGTTAAGTGCGCAGAAAGATCTGGTGCACCACTTGAGATATTACCTACTTATCAATGGTTTATCAAGACTTTAGAGCAAAAAGCTCAAGTATTAGATAAAGTAAAAGAATGCAATTGGCACCCAAGCAATATGCGTAAACGTATGGAAGTGTGGATAGAAGGGCTAAATTGGGACTGGTGCATCTCAAGGCAGCGCTATTTTGGTGTGCCATTTCCAGCATGGTATTCCAAACGTAAGGGAGAAGAAGGTAAAATTATTCTAGCTGAAGTAAAGGACCTGCCTATAGATCCATTGAAAGATTTGCCAAAAGGGTATAGCAAAGAAGAGGTTATCCCAGATCAAGATGTAATGGATACCTGGGCCACAAGTTCAATTACTCCTCAACTGAGTGCACTGGCAGTAAACAGTGAGTTTAGTTTACCAAATCATCGCTATGATACGATATTTCCTGCAGATCTGCGCAGCCAGGGCCATGAGATAATAAGAACTTGGGCTTTTTATACTATTTTAAAGGCACATTATCATGCAAATTCTTTACCTTGGAAAAACATTATGATCAGCGGTTGGTGTTTAGCCGATGATAAGAAAAAGATGAGTAAATCAAAGGGTAACATCATCACTCCTCATGTAATACTTGAAACTTATGGAGCTGATGTAGTGCGCTATTGGGCAGCGAACTCAAGGCTTGGAGTTGATACAGTCTACTCTGAAAATATATTCAAAATTGGCAAACGCCTAGTTACAAAACTTTGGAACGCTAGCAAGTTTGTTTCCATGTTCATGGAAAAGCATCAAACAGTAAGCATAAATTCCATCAGTGAGACGATGGATAAATGGATACTGTCTAAGCTGTACAAAGTAATAGGTAGAGCAACAAATAACCTATTACAGTTTGAATACTGCGAAGCTTTGGGCGCAATAGAGGAATTTTTTTGGAAAGACTTTTGTGATAACTACTTGGAACTAGCAAAAAAGCGCGCATATGGAGATAAAGTAAACAGCGAAACAAACTTAAGTGCAAAGCAAAGTTTGGCATATGTACTGAATATTATTTTGCGGTTATTTGCACCTTTTCTGCCGTACATTACGGAAGAGATATACCACCTGTTATATAGTTATAATTCTGTACACAATAAAAGTAATTGGCCGAGCAAAGAAGAACTTATCTACGATAAATATTCAGAGGAAATGGGAGACAATTGCGTGCGGATATTAAACATTATCAGAAAGATAAAAGCAGATAATAATGTATCAGTTAAGCATTTGATAAAGAAATTAGTGATAAAAGCAGATCTACGAGAGGACAAATTGAATCAATCCGCACAGGATGATTTGCAGGCAGTTTGCAATGCGGAAACGATAGAGTGGATGCAGTCTGAGCTTGAAACTGAGAACGGAAAATACATAGTGAATATAGATTTATATTGATTTTTATGTGAAATTTGTTTGACTTCCTTTAATGTGAGCGTTACCATAACGATAACTTTAACTTATGAGGGAACGATAGTGGGAAATCTATATAATAAAACTAATGCGCCATATCTTATAGCTGGTGCTCTTGCTACTTTGGTATTGCTTGCGTCTGGGACACTTGCTGTTGCCCCTTATGTTAAGTTCTTGTCTTCAGTTGCAGCCTTTAATGTAGCTCTTCCTATTGCTTTGAGTTTGTCTATACTTTCTATTTTGGTGCTTGCACTTTCATGTAAAATAATTAGTAATAATGTAGAATTGGAAGCAAAAGTAAAAGGTCAGTTAGAACATAAGGAGGAGATGCTTTCTCTTGAACACCAAGAATTATGTAATAAAAATGCAAGATTAAAAGAAAGAATCAATTATTTAATTGAGAAATTATCTCAACCTCAAAAAGAAGTAGATTCCTTAAAAAGGCAGTTAGATGAATTAAAATATGAAGGAATTTTAGCTCTTTTATTAGAAGAAAGAATAACAGAATTGGAAACATGTTTAGAAAAGAAAAGGAAAAAAGTAGGAGAATTAGCAGCGCAGTTAAGAAAAGAAAAAGGCGAAATTTCTTGTTCACAATCTGAATTAAGGGATGTAGTAAAAAGAGAAAGACGATTGAAAAAAGAGTTAAATGAAAAAGCGCAAGAAACGATCCAGCTAGCTGCAGATTTAGAACAAAAAGAAAAACGACGCAAGGAATTAGAAAAGGAAAACAATGAAAATCTTGATAAGATCAGAGAGTTAAAAAAACTTTTGGATCAAGAAAGAAAAGGAAATGAAAAGTTGCGCGATAATAACAGTGAGTTGGAAAGTAGCAAAAAAGATTTGGATGACAAATACAGTAAATTAGAAAGACATAATTCTGATTTGAAAAGAAAAGTTGAACATCTGCGAGCAGTAACTGGGCAGGAAGACGAGCAAAGTCATTCCATTTCTTCAGATATAAGCAGTGAACATTTATCAGAACTTAAAGGAGTAGGTGAAAATGAGTCTGTTAATAAACAGTTCCCGAAACCAAAACCACCTTATATATCCACTCCAATAAGATCGCCATGTAAAAAGCTGAATGATGCTTCATGTGATTCTGGATATACCAGTATATGTTCTACCCTGATCAATAGCTAACTAGACATTATAAGTACAATGGTACACTCGATACACAAGGTCTAAGTCATTTTTTAGCTAGCAGACTGAAGATGGGAAGTTTGTTGTAGGTGCAGCACTATAATTCCTCCACAGATAAGAGAATTTTAATAAATATATACAAGACTGCTGAACGTGGGGGGGAGGGGAGTAATGAGCAATTTGCTTAGTGAGGCTAATGCATTTTATTTTGTAGCTAGTTCCTTAGCTACTCTTACGTTACTTACATCTTTAGCGCTTATTGTAACTTCTAATGTGCCTCTTCCTCTAATTCTTGCTTTAGCTACATTATCTGTTTTGGTGCTTGCACTTTCGTATAAAATAATTCGTAATAATAAGAAAATAGAGGTTGAGAGAAATAAATTCGCTCAGAAAGAGCAAGAGTTAGAAAATAAAATAACTCTGGAAAAAGAAGCTGAAGAAGCTGCAAACAAAGAAGTGAAGAATCAATTACATGAATTAACTAGAGAGAAGCAAAATTTAGACAAGAGAGCAAAAAAATTGAATCAGAAAGTAAATGAGTCAGAAGTTGAGAGAGAATCTCTTCTTGAAGAAAAAAAATCTTTAGAGAAAAAATTAGAAACAGCAAAGAATCGTACGTTTGAAATAGACAATGAATTGGACAAAACAAGAAAGGAAATAGGTAAGCTTAATGAGCAGGAAGAGAAATTAAAACTTGAAATCTCATGTTTAAAGAAACAGTTGGAAGAAAGAAGTAGATTTATTGCAAAGCTGAAGATGGAAGTGGATGATAATAAACATTTAGAGCTAGAGAATAAGGGGTTAAATGATAGAATAGAAACGTCACGTGAAGTACAAAAGGCACTACGTGAGAAAAAACATGAACTTAGTGAAAAAGTAGAGGCATTGAATAAGGAAAAAAATAGATTTTCTAAAGAAGTAGAGGAATTACGTGAAGAACAAGAAAGACTGCATGCAAACTTAGATAAGCTACAATGTAAAATTAAAGAGGTCAACAAAGAAAAGAAAAATTTATCTAAAGAATTAAAAGAGAAATTTGAAGAGTTAGATGAAGCAAATGGTTTAATTAAAAATCAATCTTTTGAGTTAGATGGGATAAGAAAAGATTGTAATAATGAAGTAAAAAGTTTAAGAAATTCACTTTTAGAACGAGACAGTCAAATAGAAGATTTTTTGAAAGAGAAAGAAAAACAAGTGAATTTTGCGCAACTGTTGATAAGATGCGTAACAGACAATATAGAAGAACCAATAAGAAATAATGATGGAAAAGCAATATTAGATACGATTCAAATATTAAAGTCTGCGTTACAAGGAGAAATTGCACGGCTTTTGCCAGACGAAACGCCTTCTTCTTCGCTGGAAGATCTTGGATATGAATCATTATTTGTCAGTCGCTCATCCACCCCGACCAAGTTGCCAAATTCACTATTGACAGAATCTTATGAACGCAGTCAGTTCAATCAGAGTGAAAGTATTTGCAAAACACAACAATGAGTCTTATTATAAGATAAATCATGCAAGATAATGAACCCAATAATATGCGCACTGGATACACAAGACTTAAATAAGGCTATTTCTCTAGCTAATGCTCTGCGTGGTAAAGTTGGCATGGTAAAGCTGGGATTAGAATTTTTTGCTGCTCAAGGTCTTTCTGGAGTGCAAGAAGTTGCAAAATGCAATGTACCAATTTTTTTAGATCTGAAATTGCATGACATTCCAAACACTGTAGCCAAAACAGTTGAAGTAATAAAAGTTCTGAACATTGAAATGTTAACTCTGCACATCAGCGGTGGAACAAAAATGCTTGAAGAAGCGCTAAGTGTAGTGCAAGGCACAAAAATAAAGCTGATTGGGGTGACAGTGCTAACTAGTATGAGCAATGAGGATTTAAACGAGCTTGGAGTAGCAAGAGAGGCAAAATCACAGGTAATTTTGCTTGCAAAGCTTGCAAAAAAGATTGGACTCCATGGAGTAGTCTGTTCTGCACTAGAAGCTCAAGAAGTGCGCCGAGAATGCGGTGAAGACTTTAAAATTATTACTCCAGGAATTCGTATAGATCCAGGTCATGACGACCAAAAAAGAACAGCAACACCAAAAGAAGCAATAAATTCAGGAGCTGATTATATCGTCATTGGCAGACCCATTACAAAAACTACAAGTAGTGCGGAGCTAATATTGAAATCCATGAAAGAATTTTAATATAATAACTTAATTTATAAAAATACTAACATATTAATTAGGAATAAGCATGAGTAATATCAATAGAATAATACGCGAAGTAATCAAGGAATTCCGCTCAAAATTACCAGATAAGGAAATAGAGGAATATTCTGGCAAATTGAATAAGCTACATATCTACCAGTGCAATAAGCATATAATAGAAAATAAGAAGCTATATCATTATACAATAAATGGGAAAACCCATGCTATGGGTCAGCATGGGCATAATTTTGTCAAGAGTTTAGAAGTTATCTTGAGGAATAAGCCACAAATTTCCTTAGAAGAGGTAATTGATTTTATGGAAAAAATAATTAATTTTGGTATTGATAGTTGTTATGGAGCATTTGAGATGATATTTGAATCTCGCTCTGGTGTTACAATAGATGATGCAGTTAATTTTGTAAAAGATAGCTTATCTAGTAAATTTTATGGATTCCATGGCAGTGGGATTTTCAAAGTAATATTAGAACTTAATCCAGAGAGCTCTCTTGAAGAGATAGAGAAACAATTTAGCAAAGTAGTAGATCCTTACTTTCTTAATGCTTGGAGTCGAGAAAGTGAAAGGGCTTTTGCTAAGATATGTAGGTTATGTAGAGAAGGACATGTGGAGAATATGCAGAAATTTGATTTTAGCAATTTTAATTTAGATCAAGATAGTGCTGGAGCATTAAGAGCACTGTTACAGTATTGTGTTGACGTTTCTAATCAAAAAGCTTTAGGTGATTCACATGAATTGCATAGAGAAGAGATGGAGGGGATATATAAATTTGATGATAATTACGATTTAAATTTAGATAGTGATCATAATGATAGTATCTGGCATTGAAATTATACTACAATAATAAAATAACTGGATAAAAATTATCACCAAAAAAATTCAAAAAAGTGCTTGACATAAAAGAACGAACATTATATAGTGTCATTATCTTTTATTTTACCTCGCTTAATTTAATTACTGGATTAAGCTTACAGTACTAAGCGTGGCACAAAGTGCCACGCTATTTTCCGGTTTACATTTTCAACAGATAAAAAATGATGCCATTTCAGTGCCAAGCACATAACTGTACGGATATTCATTTTTAAAGGTAAATTGCACAACAGATGATGTCATTCCAGTGCTTGACACTGGAATCCAGAAATTTTGCTTATAACTGAGCTGATGAGCTAAAGGTAGTTGTCTTACGCTAAAACAAACGTTTTTAATTAAGTTGCATAGAAGCTGGATCCCAGTGTCAAGCACTGGGATGACAAGAAAGGGAGCACTGGAATGACATCGTTTACTATGTACCATATTGCAATATTCGTACAACTGTGGGAAACATCTATGGATGCCATTCCTATTACCTTATTTCCATTTTTATTTCATTTTCAAAGGAGGCTATTATGTCACTTACCGATATCGCTCACCGTATCAATGAACTCGCTTCATCATGGGAGCAATTTAAATTAATAAATGATCGCAAACTAAAAGAAATTGAAAGCAAAGGGCGTGCTGATTCTGCAACAATTGAGCAGCTATGCAAGGTAAATAATGCCATTGATAGTTGCAAAGAGCGTTTAGACTTGATCGAAACTGCAGCTCAACGCCCAGAAGTAAATACAGATTTTAGCACAAGCGATAAATATTTTTCTGATTATATCCGCAAGGGAATGGAAAGCGGTTTATCACACAAAACCCTCAGTGGAGATGACAGTGATATCGGAGGGTATCTAGTTACTCCGCATATTGTAAAACGCATAAACAAGCGCGTAACTGATTCGTCCCCAATGCGACAAATATGCTCCAGTCAAAGAATCTCTACTGAAACATTGGATTACATTATAGAAGATTTTGACCGCGCCGGTGCAGGTTGGAGCAGTGAAACAGTAGATGATGAGGACGGTGGCAATAAGTCTAAGTATGATTTTGCAAAAGATACGGACACGCCCAAAATCCAAAAGATTTCCGTCACAACTTACGAGTTATATGCTCAACCACAAATATCACAAAAGTTACTCGATGATGCGTTTGTCGATGTTGAGAGTTGGCTGGTGGAAAAGATTGCCGAGACTTTTAGTAAGGAAGAAAGCGAAGCCTTCATTAAGGGTGAGGGCACTTTTCAACCAAAAGGAATTTTAGCTTATGAAAATGGAAACAGTTATAATAAAATAGAGCAAGTTAAAACTGAAAAATTAGATAGTGATTCAATAATGATGTTGTATTACTCTCTGGACGAATATTATTCCAAAAATGCGTCATTTTTGATAAACAGGAGTACGTTGAAGGATATCAGGCTGCTAAAATCTCAAACAGGTCAGTATCTCTGGCAGCCAAGTCTGTCGCTTGAAGCTCCAGATACTTTAATGGGAATACCAGTATATCAATCTGCCGATATGCCACCAGCGCCAAACAATCAGCTACCAGTAATTGCGATGGCAGATTTCAAACAAGCTTATAAGATTGTAGATAACAGAGGAATGAGAATATTAAGAGACCCTTATACGAATAAACCTTATGTGAGGTTTTTTGTCACTAAGCGTGTCGGCGGAGAGGTTGTAAACACCAGTGCTATTAAATTGTTGAAAGTTGCGAGCAAGTACTAAAAACTTCCGCAGCATCATCTTTATAGCTGATCAAAGCAACACGTCATACCGCGATTCATTCCATAACTGTACGAACATTGTGATTTTGGCCCATCAGGAGGGTGTCATCCCAGTGCTTGACACATATAGCTAAACTGACTTAGATTTACCGACAGTTTGAAAAACAAAAATTCGTCATTCCGCTACTTGTTAGCGGAATCTATGCTGAGATATCGCGGCGGTATGACGTAGGAAAACCTTTCTTGGGTTAGCTATAGTTTGCTATATTATGTGATTTTATTTTTAGCATTGCTTCTTACATTATGTAATTTTGTTTTCCATAATGTATATTATGTAATTTTCGATGCTAAGATCTGTTATAGCTCTCAGTATGATATGAGTGATTCTCTTTTAATAATTATTTTTTAAATAGTTTGTTGGTTCATCAATTTCTTTAGGATTGATATCTACAATTATTTTTCCGTTTTTTAACAGAATAATCCGATCTGATATTTTTGTTAAAAAATCCAAATTGTGAGAAGCGATAATCATAGTAATACCCATATCTCTAACTGATTGTAGTAGTTCCACAACGTCGACTATTGTTGCTACATCTAAACCAGACGTTGGCTCATCGCATAATAGAATCCTTGGATTCATCATTAAGCTTCTGGCAAGCGCAACCCGCTGTTTTTGCCCACCGGATAGATTACTAGGGTAATCATTTTTTTTAGAGGCAATACCCAAAGACTCAAGTAGTGAATCACTTTGATCCTGAGTTTTGTTTTTAAGTTTGGGAGCATATGTAAGATTTTCCCAGACAGTCATATGTGGGAAAAGTTGAAAATCCTGAAATACAAAACCAGTACTATCATTGCATTCAATGCTACCAGAATCTAAAACTTCGAGTTTTTGTATACAACGTAACAATGTTGATTTACCACTACCAGAAGGACCAGCAAGACCAACTATAGATTGTTCTATAATCAGGTTAATATTATTAAGTACTGGAACATTATTAAATAATTTACAAACATTATGCATTTTTATCATATATACCTTTCTGTTCAATCTTTTTGCCTATATATTCAATTAGTAATACAAGAGCGTAATAATAAGCCCCAGCAAGACAAAGTGGTATAAAATAAGTAAATTGTTCTGCTGCAAGCATTTGCGCAGAGCGCATAATATCAACACCACCAATAGTAGAGATTAATGCCGTTTCTTTAAGGAGTGCAATGATCTCATTTATCATTGCAGGAAGAATATTTTTAATAACTTGTGGTAATATAATATCTCTCCACATATAGAAACTAGGTATTTGTAAAGTTTTAGCTGCTTCAAACTGGTTTTTTGATATAGTTTCAATACCAGCTCGTAAAATCTCAGCAATATAAGCACAGCTATTTAGACCAAATGCTATAATGCCAGCACTAAATATGTTTAATTTAATTCCTGCAATGGTTGGAGTCATAAAATAAACAACACTTAACTGTAATATAAGGGGGGTGCCACGTATTACAGATATAATTCCATTAATTAATGGAATACAGATCTTATTATATCTGAGTACTGAAAATAACCCTCCTAGACTCATACCTAAAAGCAGTCCTCCAATCAATAATTTTAAAGTAAAGGCAAGGCCTGTTCCAACAAACAAGAAATTAGAAATTAATTCTTGCATCAGTTATCTCCTAGCCATTTTTCTGCTATCTTTTGTATTACACCTTTACTTTCTAAACTTTTTAACGCCTCGTTTATTTTATCCTTTAAATCAGATCTTTTATTCACAGCAATAGAATAACCATTATCTGACTTAGCGATGGCTGACCATGATAGACCAGGATTTTTTTTGCTAAATACTTTACCTTGGAATTCATCAATTAGGACGCCATCAACATGACCAGACTTTAATGTTTCTACAGCTTGATTATTATTGTCTATAGCAATAATTTGAGCTGTTGTAGGAACATGCTCTTTTAGCCAAATTTCCATGACAGTTCCTAGTTGAACGGCTATCTTCTTGTGAGTTAAGTTGTTTATACCGGCTATGGGTTTATTTTTGTGATATAGAATACCAAATTCCCCTGTATAATAACTATTTGAAAAATCAAAATTTTTTTCACGCTCTTCTGTGCTACCAATAGTAGATATAGCAGCATCTACAGAATTACTTTGCAATGCTGCAAATATAGTACTAAACTGCATATCTTTAAATATCGCTTCTTTACCTAACTCTTTTGCTACTAATTGAGCAAGCTCAATGTCAAAGCCAGTAAATTTACCATTTTCATAATATTCAAAAGGTGGATAATCTGCAGAAATTGCAAATCTAATGATATTATCGTGTTTATTTTCCTTGCATCCTGTTAATAGAATACTTATCACTATAATAGCATTTAAAATATATTTTTTCATATTACTAATTTATATTCATATTTTATTCATCTTATGAATATAGACATTAAAAATTGAATAGTCAAGAAATAATGAATATAATTTCAAATATACTTATTACATATTCAATATGAGGAAAATGCATAATGCATGACAACACACTAGGTGAACATATTTTAAATATTATTCAAAATCACGAAATTTTAGAGCAGAGCGATTTACAGACCTTGCTTAAAGAAAGAGGGCACAACATTCCTCAGGCTACTTTATCAAGAAAATTAAAAAAACTTAAAATTGCCAAAGTTGCTGGTATGTATAAAGTAATTGACATCAACCAATATCGATTACCATTAATACTTAATATGCAAATTTCGGATTTTGGTTTAATAGTACTACACACTCAACCAGGACAAGCTAGCAGCCTAGCTTACTTTCTAGATCAGAAGTATGTTATTTATTCATTAAATAATAGCAAAAACATAGGAATTATAGGAACTATAGCAGGTGATGATACAGTATTATTGATCATCAAAAGTAAGGCTGAACTTAACAAAGTATTACAATCAATTTATGAAACATTTCCATATTTAAGTCCTGAATAAGAATGTTGTAAGTTAAAAATGTGATATAAAGGAGATAAGAGGGATTCCTTTGTTTAAATCTTTGTCTTCTTTTTTTCAATATACCTACATATCAGAATGGACAATTCATATAGAATCAGCATTGGTATTGCAAGCCCTACTTGGCTTAATACATCAGGTGGAGTTAAGATTGCAGCAATAATAAAAATTACCACTATTGCGATTCTACGTTTATTTGACAAACTTTGTGCAGTCAGTAGCCCAACTCTCACCATTAATGTGA
This sequence comes from Wolbachia endosymbiont of Rhagoletis cerasi, assembly GCF_018454475.1. Classification (NCBI taxonomy): domain Bacteria; kingdom Pseudomonadati; phylum Pseudomonadota; class Alphaproteobacteria; order Rickettsiales; family Anaplasmataceae; genus Wolbachia; species Wolbachia endosymbiont of Rhagoletis cerasi. Next base: position 41,009 of record NZ_JADCNC010000006.1, read on the forward strand.
GTATGACTGGAATTTGAAATGCAGTGCCAAATGCAAACATAAATTGGAGAACGAGGTCTAAATATTCGCTAACTGATGGCATAAACTCTATCGGTATATCGAAGGATTTACCACTGTGTTCGAAGTTGATAAAAAACTTCCAGGCTAAAGGAAATATATAGTAATAGACTACAGTAGCTCCCGTTACAAATAAAACCGGTGTTGCAATTAAGTATGGCAACAACACTGCCCTTTCACTTTTATATAACCCAGGTGCTAAGAACATATAGAATTGCCATGCAAACACAGGAAAAGAGAGCAAAAGTGCACTCATCATTGCAACTCTAAGATACACAAAAAATGCCTCTGTTAAGTCTGTGTAAATTAAAGAAAAACCTTCGCTACCTTTTGTTGCTTCTATTAAAGGTGCGAGTAAAAAACGGTATATATTTTCCTTAAAGTAATAACAAAAACCAAAAGCAACGCAAAAAAATAGAAAGCAAAAGATAACTCTTTTTCTGAGTTCCGCAAAGTGCTCATAAAATGAGGCGTATTTGTTTGAGTTCCAGTTCATACTTTACTATAGCTCAATAATGCTATGTCTAACATTCTCAGCGAAAAAGCCCACTCATTGTCATACCACGCTGCAACCCTGCATATATCACCTGTAACATATGTACCAGTTAAATCCACAATTGCACTATAAGGGTTATGCACAAAATCTATTGAGACTAAAGGTTCCTCGCATATAGAAAGTACATTTGACATTGGATAACCCTCTGTCATCCTAGTACCCTCTGATGTCATCCGAGTAGCTGACACTGGGATCCAGAAATTAGATTCCAGCGTCACGCGCTGGAATGACGTAGAGGAGAGAGCTGCATCCTTAAATATTTCATTGATTTCTTCAACGGTCGCTTTCTTATCAGTCGTAAATTTAAAATCAACCATAGAAACATTGCTAACTGGAACTCTGACGGCAGTGCCATCTAGTTTTCCTTTTAATTCAGGGATGACAGAACCAATTGTTTTTGCTGCCCCGGTTGTAGTTGGCACCATAGATAATCCGCAAGCCCTTGCTCTACGCAAATCTTTATGATTACCATCAAGAACATTTTGATCATTCGTGTAGGCATGTATAGTAGTCATAAAACCGCTTTTTATGCCTAAACTAGAATGTAGGACTTTCACAATCGGAGCAAGGCAATTTGTAGTGCAAGAACCTGCTGATATCACTTTATGCTCTTTTTCGAGCATATCGTTATTCACACCATAAACTATAGTGACATCAGCATCCGGAACTGGAGCAGAGACAATTACTTTTTCTGCATTGTGCCTTATTGCTTCTTCACGTTTGTTGAATGCACCAGTACATTCAAGTATTACATCAACATTCCAAGGAATATTTTCAGGGCTCCGTTCTCTATACAAAGAAAACTTTCTGCCATTTATGGATAGCCAATTTTGAGACTCATTAAAATCAATATCACCACTGAATTTGCCATGAACAGAATCATATTTAATCAAATGTGCATGCTGCTTTGCACTGAGCGATCCATTTACAGCTACAACTTCTATTTGCTCACTATACTTTTCTATTTCATAAATAGCACGCAATACGCCTCTGCCTATTCTACCAAGGCCATTAATTCCTACACGAATCATCATCTCTTCATTCAAAAAATTTAATTATAGAGGATATCACTTGATATTTCATTTTATTCTTTTGACTGCTAATTGGCAGTTTTAACCTTAATATATTAATATTCACCTTGACTAAAGAACTATAATACTGTATCATTTTATCAATAGTATTGAAACTTTAATAGGAGGCTAATTATGTTATTACAGAGGATCATTATAGATCAATTAGAAAAAATTTCAGGCCTATCATTTCTACACAAACTTGCTACCGATAAAGAATATTTTAAGGAAGTGTCAAGGTATTTGGAAGAAAATCATAAGATGAGCTTAGAAGAGTTTATAATTAGCGTTTATAGATCAAGTGGAGGAGATGTCAATTTTCGTGATTATAAGGATGAGGCAGCATTATATTCTGCATCAGAAAACGACAATCAAGATATGGTTCGTATTTTAACATCATGTGGTATAAGCATTGATGACTTTAATTGTGAAATTAGTAATAGAATACAGGAAAAATCTGAACAATCTAGGAGAATTTCATTAAGTAATAATGCTAATGTTTCACATATCTACGAAATAATACGCAGAATTACTAATATAAGAGATGCTTTCCAACATTTGGACCTTAGACACAGTGATAAGAGACCTTTTATTGTTGTGTGTATTACTAGCTTTGTGAGTTTGATGGCTATTAATGCTATTAAAGGTAATTACTATAATGGTCCTGGTAGTCTTACTTGCATTCCTGTTTTCCATGCCAACATGTCAAACTTTTCTGATTTTACTACTGATAGAATTAATACCTTTGCTAGCTTTATTATTGGAACAATAGCATATAAGGCCGCACAAAACATTTCTACGTTAGTAAGAGATGTTTCTAGTTTACTCCATAATAGATTGGAAGTGCAAAAAAATGAATCAGAAATCGCTAGATATAAAAAAATACAAGAGAACGTTATCTCTATTCTGTCAGAAGTAAAAGTAGGATCAAATTTGTCTAGAGATATCAATTGTTGATGTTACCTGAGTACAGATTTTTCTCATATCTCAATACTTTCTAGACTGTTATTGAGTGCTTTCACATCTGAGTTTTCCTACTGTCATCCCAGCGCGTGACGCTGGGATCTTTATTGCTTTCATAGTCTCATTTATTATTTTGTAACTAAAAAAAATACTTTCCCTTTTTAGAGAACTGCATATAATAGATTTGACATTGCAGTGCGTTGTGCAAACAGAATTCCCAATACTATAACCTACAGGAGGCCTTATGAATAAGAAATTTCTCTATTCACCATTGTCAATAAAAAGTATAGGAGAAAACGGTGTATTTTCTGGTTATGCGAGCGTTTTTAACATAGTTGATAAACAAAATGATCTGATATTGCCCGGAGCATTTAAGGAAAATTTAAACAGAAATAAAATAAAACTCCTTTGGCAGCATAATCCTGACGAACCTATAGGTAGCATCATAGATATTTATGAAAATGATGTTGGCCTGTATATAACCGCACATTTACTTTTGGGTATTCAGAAAGCAGAAGAAGTGTATTTGATGCTCAAAACTGGGGCAATTAACGGACTTTCCATCGGCTATATACCTATAGAGTATGATGTTGATCATAAAAGTGGAGCTAGAGTGTTAAAACAAGTGGAATTATGGGAAGTCAGTTTGGTCACTTTTCCTGCAAACTTGGCTGCTCAGGTAATCAATGTGAAAAATCAGAACAATGAACAGGAAGTGTTAGCAAGAGCGATAGAAAAAGCAAATGCTGTACTTGCAGACATGTACATTTCTGCTTAAAGTGTATTAGGCGGGCAAAGACTTTACCATAATTTGACACCTGTGTTAGTATTTGTTTAACATTTATACTAATATATATAACTTTATTACTATTAAAATTTTCTGTAAATTAAAGTTAAAAAATAAGGTAATTTTATGCTAAATATTAATAATAAGGTTAATTATGAAATTAATATTAAGCGAAAGGAAAAAAAATACAGCTGGTCTACTGTATTTGCGCATTAAGCATAAGAGATAAATTTTTATCTCCAGATCAGGGAATGTGTAATCAAACTCAAGGAGGAGTAAACGAATATCAATTAACAGAAAAAGCTAAAAAAGAACATATACCTAATTCCTCTATGAGTTCCCCTAATATTGCAAGCATACATTCATTGAACAGTCAGAAAGCAGTTAGAATAGGCTCTTAGCATAAAGCACCAGCTCCTCTTTTGTTAAAGTGTAGGAGCTATCTTCCCAATGTTGTTTTAGCAATTCCAAGTTTCTACCTAAACTTTTTCCTGGCTGGTGACCTATACTTATTAAATCATCGCCAGATAAAGGAAATTTTGGAATATTGAATGTGTTAGCAAATGAAATGTATTCATCAACATTTTCTCCAGACTCAACACCACAAATTTTCACTAAATCACAATATAATTCTCTACCAAATAAAGATATGTATTTTTTTTGCTCTTTTTCTGAGAGTTCTGTTTTGATATCGTTGGATAGTAAAAATAGCAGCTTTTTCTTTTGCTTGTTTGAAAGACGTAAAAATTTGCTTACATATTCTCCAAGACTTAGCCTGTCATTTTTTTTAGTAGTCCTAAGGAGTAACGCTAATTTTACTAGTGCATCAGTGCCCAAAAGAAGTGGCGAAGACAGAATTTCGCATTTTACTTCTTTTGGGATAATCTTTTGCAAAACATCAGATTCTTGCATGCTCTTAAGTGTTGGAAAAGGATCATTGCACTCCAGCAATTTAAGTATTTCATCTCTTATTCTCTCTCCAGAGAGGTTTTGAATCATATGCGAATGCTTTTTGCATACGTTTAGTATTTCATCACTCAAATCTCCGACACATATTTTTGCATGAAAACGAAATGCTCTTAAAATACGTAGATAGTCTTCTTTAATTCTATCTTCAGCGTTGCCTATAAAGTTTAACCTTCGCGCTTTTAAGTCCTCTATACCACCAAAGTAGTCATATATATGGCCATGCTTATCTGCATACAGAGCATTAAATGTAAAGTCGCGCCTTGAAGCATCCGCTTGCCAATTATTGGTAAATTCTACTTTTGCATGCCTACCATCACATTTCACATCATGCCTTAGTGTTGTGATCTCAAAAGATCTTTGATTTAGAACCGCAGTGATAGTTCCATGTTTTAAGCCAGTTGGAATAGTTTTAATATTACGGAGTTTTAGCGCTTTAATCGTTTGATTGGGAAGCAAATTAGTAGCTAAATCGATGTCGTGGACATCACGCTGCAAAATTGAGTCTCTCACACACCCGCCGACAAGCCTAGCCTCACCACCAAATTCCTCTATGGCATCAATAATTAAACTAGTCTCATGGTCAACTTGCATTTAGGTTAGTACGTACTGCAAATTCATATTATATGAAATGCTTGCAAAAGCCCTATATAAAAATATACAGGGCTATGAAGATTTATTTTACACTTCCAATTATGATATTTGTTGTTGATGAAATGTTTTTTCTGTTCTTGATTCCTCCATACTACATCTTGGTAAACTTGAAGGGTTTTGCTCTTCAGAGCACTCTATGCGCTGCTTTATCTCACTAACGCACTGCTCTACAACATCACCAATTTTTCCATCAGCATTTTCTGCCAATAACTTATCAAATCCCTTTTCAACCTCTGCTCTCTCAGAGATATCCTTTGAAAGGTTACAATATTCTAAGATCTCGTCTAGCTGCAGTTTTTTTGCTAATAGGAAATCTTCTTGTTCTTGCTCTTGTTTAAGTTTGGTTTCCTCTTGCAGTTGTTTTGCTAAACTTTTATTTCTATCAAGCAATGGTTCGAAATGCAATCCGCCTTTGTTTATTATATGCACAATACTACTATCATCATAATCAACTTTATTGTATTCACCTGCACTTTTTGAACCTGAATTGTCTATTAATTCATGCAAAGACAGATCTTGGTTATCAACAGTCTGGTTCTCTATAACATGTAGCTTTACCTTATACTTTTCACAAAGTATTCTGCCTTCAACGTCAGGATCACCCCACCTACTGTTACGCATAATGTCTGCTGTATAATCATCTACAGTTTCACTACGGTGCTGGCCATTGTTATCATGACTATTGACAATTGCATTTGTAAACCACTTTGGTGGATTCTTTTGCGCAAATTCCCTACAATCATTTCTTAATTTTTCGGCAGTAACTTGCTCTCCTGTCTGTTGTTCTAGACTTTGTCTGAACGAGTCAAAAAAGCAGCTTCCATTACCAATTGCTTGTCCTACATGGAAATTGTCAGGGTAAGGATTACTATTTAAAAGAGTTATTTCTTGTCCAGGGCTCTTGAACCTTTTCGGACTTCCAGTATCGTAAAAATCATTTGATAGTTTCCGTTTCCTAGGTACATTCATTTGCCCTGAGATCTTGGGCCTTTTTATTCCAACCTCAACATCATGAAAATCACTTGGTAGTTTCCGTTTCTTAGCTGTAGTCATAGTTTTACCTTAATTTAAGCTATATATTACTATACCAACAAAATTGTCAATAAGCGACTAATTAAGTATAGCAGAAATTTTTAAATTATGCAATAGTTATAATTTTACATAGCAAATATGAGTTTTAACTGCGGTATAGTTGGGTTACCAAACATAGGAAAATCAACCTTATTTAATGCGCTTACAGAGTCAAGTGCAGCCGAAGCTGCAAATTATCCTTTTTGCACAATCGAGCCAAATATAGGCAAGATTTCGATAAAAGATCAACGTTTGAAACAAATCGCAGCAATTGCAGGCTCAGAGAAGGTAATCTACAACCAATTAGAAGTTGTAGATATTGCAGGTCTGGTAAAGGGTGCGAGCAAAGGCGAAGGGCTCGGCAATAAATTTTTAAGCCATATCAGAGAAGTTGATGCCATCGTTCATCTGCTCAGGTGCTTTACGGATGACGATATCAGCCATATACACAGTAAAATAGATCCAATATCAGATGCTGAAGTGGTAGAAATGGAATTAATCCTAGCTGATATTGATAGCATAGAAAAAAGGCTTCCTCAATTGGAAAAGAAAGCAAAGCAAGGTGATAAAGAGCTAAAGAGACAACTTGAATTAATGCAAGAGGTATTAGCTACTTTAAAATTAGGTAAACCTGCAAGAAGTTTGGAGAATATCAATGAAGATGAGATGAAGTTGCTTCAATTGCTGACAACAAAGCCCGTTATGTACGTTTGCAATGTTGAAGATACAAATGTTATAACTGGCAATGAATTATCTAAAAAGGTAGAGAGAATGGCAGAGGAAAATAAAAGCAAATTTTATTGCATTTCAGCAAAACTCGAAGCAGATATTGCAAATCTTGATAGTGAAGAGGAAAAACAGAGTTTTTTATCAGAATTTGGCTTACAAGAATCAGGCCTTGATGGAGTAGCGCGTATTATGTATGAAGTGCTGAGTATGATAACTTTCTTTACTGTGGGCCCCAAAGAAGCACGGGCATGGCCAGTAAAAACAGGGTCAACAGCCGATAAAGCAGCAGGTGTAATCCACACTGATTTTGAGAAAGGCTTTATAAAAGCAGAGACAATAAGCTTTGCAGACTACATAAAGTATGGAAGTGAATCAGCTTGCAAAGACGCAGGAAAAATTCGCTTTGAAGGCAGAGATTACATCGTGCAAGATGGTGATATAATGCACTTTAGGTTTAATGTGTAGTTTATTATGCAGCCACTTATTTAAAGTTAAGTTTTCTGGATCCCAGTGTCTGGGCACTGGGATGACATCCTCCCTAGCGGAGATTGCTCTCAAATCACAATGTTCGTACAGTAAGCACTGACCACTTTGCTTCAATATTTGCGATGCCCCTGAACAGATACAAAAAATCTATTGTTTTTTTATAAATTAAATCCTAAGGCATTTTTTACTGTAGATTAATCATTTGATTATAGTATCATTTTAATTAAGCTTATGCTTGGGATATTTATGAAGAATATTTTATATTTTATATTATTAGCTGTCGTATTCGGATCACCCATCCTGTTTGCCGTAGAGCAGCTTGAAGAAAAGAAAATTGGGTCAGTTCATAAAAACGAAAATGTAGGTGCAAGAAAGCAAGATTTACTGAGCAGCACAAATCAAAAAGATGAGTTGAAAAGCAACGTCGATGCTAAACAAACACAAGAAGCTGAGAGCAAAAGATTAGACGGCACTACCGATAAAGAGAAACTGCAACACAACGAGAACAAAGCTTTCGTGGTTGAAAAAACTATAAGTGAAGGTGAAAGGATTGATAAAGATTTGCCAAATGACCAGCTAGAAGGAAGCACAGACAAATTTGCTCAAAATTTACCAAATGTGGCCAATAAAGAAGTGAATAAAGATTTGAAACCAGAGCCTTTGCCTTTAAGTGCTGATTTAAATGAGAATACAGCTAACCCGCAAAAAAATCTACAAGCTGATCAGAAGATCGATATAAAAGATAATGAACTTTCAAAAAGTGATGCGAGTCAATTATTAGAGGGAAAAAAAGAAAAAGTAGAGAATCAGTCTGAAGAAAAAAAAGTGAAAGAAACAAACAGTAATTCCAAGGACCGCAATAGAGTAAAACCTATAACTAAAAAAGATGAAGAAGAGCAAAGTGAAAAGAAAAGTTTACAAAAATGGACAAAGCTAAACAGAGAACCAATAAAAGAATGGGGTCATAAAGACATACAAAGCAAGTCAATATATAAACGACAATATGATAGCCTTAATGAGCATCTTCCTACAACTATATTTATTGACGATTACAGTAAACAATTTTTTTACTGCATTAAGAAGAACAACTTAACTTGCTTAAGAGGAGTAATAAGTAAGCTAGAAAAAATTGGATTAACAATTCAAGAGATACTAAGATTTAGAAATAAATTGGGTGATACTCCTCTCATTTATTCAGTTAAACAAGGTGAGGTAGACATAGTGCGCTTTCTCTTATTACAAGGTGCTGATCTTAGAGTAGTTAATAATAATTTTCAATCCCCAATTGATATAGCAATCGAAAAAAAGCAGGTCAAGATAATAAATGCGATTGCCGAAATGATGCCACACCTTTTGGAGGATAGAAAAATAGACAATAAAGAAAGCTCAGCAATGTACGATTGGGCTGTGAAAACGAAAGAAATACAGTGCGATAAGCAAGATGATTAGATTTTTGATATTAATTTTAGTTGGTCATTTATGTTATGGAAACGAAATAAATGATGAAAAAAATCCGATTAGTGATTTTTTAAACGCTCTGCATGATGTAAAATATGTATCTTACAGCAAAAAAGACTTTGCTGAATTTTTGGTGCAGTGCCACAAAGAGGGCGTGCCAGAAGATTTTAAGAAAGGTTTTGGTTCTAACTTAAATGGAGCTAATTTTAGTCAATTATATCTCAATAAATCTGTTTTTGATGGAGTAAGTCTAATTGGTGCTGATTTTTCTAACACCGATTTATCAGATGTGTCTTTCATTGATGTTGATTTACGTGGTGCTAATTTCTCCAATGCTAATTTACATGGCATTAAAATAAAAGGTACAAATTTGAGTTTTACAAAATTTGTTTCTGCAAATTTAACAGATATCGTATTTGACCAGTCTAATGTTAGTTATGCTGATTTTATCAGTTCCGATCTCAAAAAAGTAAGTATGCACAATGTAATTGGTGTGCATACTAATTTCTCGAATGTGAAAATGAGTTTTTCTAGCTTATCAAACTCGAATGTTAGCTACGTAAATTTTAGTGATAGTGAAATAAACGATACCGTTATGCAGAAAAACAACCTTGATAATGCAAGTTTCTTTGGAGTGGATGCATATAAATTAAAGATACAATTTTCTTCATTAAAAAATGCTAACATATATGGTGCAGAGTTAAAAGAATCAGACTTTACAGGTAGCAATCTTTCCGATGCCTGCCTTAATTCTTCTATCATAATTGACAGTAACTTCGACGAAACTAATTTAAGCAACACACAAATTTCCTATGTGAATGACGATAATTCAAGTTTTGTTCAATCTATACTAAATGGTTCCAAGATAAAACATGCATATGTTTCTGAAGCAAATCTTCATGATGCTGATTTATCCAATATTGATTTTAGTTTTAGTGAACTGCATCAAGTTAATGTCTCTAATGCTGACATTCGTCACGGAAAGTTTCATAATACTAAAGTTGCGAATTCTAACATGAATGGCTCATTTTTTGACCATTCACTATTTACCTCTGCAAAGATAGAAGATTCAGACCTTTCTACAACTTCAATGTATAAGATAAAAATCCAAGACTCTCAAGTTTATAACAGTACGCTTTCTCGCCATAATATTGATTCCAGTGAAATAGAAAATTCAACATTCTTTAATTTATTAGCTGATAATTCGAGTTGGTCCAATTTAAAAGTAACTAATTCAAATTTTATTGAAAGCGATTTCAGATCTTCTTTGCTTCACGCTAATGCCTTTAGGAAAACTAGTTTTTTTCTTAGCAATTTGAGTAATTCAACAATTAGTGATATGTCTTTTCTCTCTTCAAGCATATATAAAAGTTCAGTTGCTAATGCTCATTTAACAGGTTGCAAGTTTGATAATTCAATTTTGATTGACAATAAAGGACAGAAAAAACTTGCAGGTTCAGAAAATGCTATAACTTCGATTAAAGATTTGCAAGAGAAAATATCACAGGGTGAAAAATTTAATGTAAATTATTCTTACTTTGAATTTAAGGATATGAATTTAGAAAATGCCGATTTTTCTAATTCAACATTGAGTAGAGCAAAGTTTGTAAACGTTAATTTGAATAGGGCAAATTTTGAAAAGACCGATTTGCGCTATACTGTCTTTGATAACTCTTCTCTCATTGGCACCAACTTATCAAATTCTAATTTAGAAGGTTCTAGCTTTTTAAACTCTGATCCAAAAAGCACCATGTTAAAAAATGCAAAGAAAAATGACCGTAAAAAGTGAGGGCGTATTATTGGTTCTATCCTCCCCTTCTGGAGCTGGAAAAACTACTATATCAGCAAAATTACTTGAGCAATCAACTAATTTAGTTAGGTCTGTTTCTATGACTACACGCAAGCCTCGCCCCGGCGAAATAAATGGAAAAGACTATTTTTTCGTTACCGAAGAAAAATTTCACGAGTTATGCAAAGCTGGCCAAATGCTTGAATACGCCAAAGTTTTTGAGAATTTTTATGGTATACCAAGAAATTTTATAGAGCAAAACTTAAGCAATGGAATAAGCGTTTTACTAAGCATAGACTGGCAAGGAGCATTTCACTTATTCAAGCTCATGAGAAAAAAAGTTGTGAGTGTTTTTATACTTCCCCCTTCAATGAAAGAACTTAGGTTGCGTTTGCAAAAGCGTAATAGTGATGATGCAAGCGAAATAGAGCGCAGATTAGCCGAAGCTCAAAAAGAGATAAGCAAACGTGATAAATATGATTATGTAATAATCAATGATGATATTGACAAAAGTGTAGAAGAGATAAGCTCCATACTAAATAAAGAAAGACTTAAAAAATCAGAAGAAAAACCAAGCCTGGAAGACTGATAAAAACATCAATTTGGATATTTGCAGCTATAGTTTCTTATCCTATTTTAGCCAGTAGCACGTTTCGCAGTTTAGCTATATTTATTATTTTTTAAGATTAAATGGTTAAAATAGTAGCAACTGTTCAAGTGAGGATTTGACTATGATAACAGATTTTCTAATAGAAACTAGTTTTCTGCCTTTCCACCTATACATATACAACGTTTAGCTCAATTTAAAAGTCAAACTTCTTGGTTGTTAGTTTAGTGCTGACAACTTAAATAGCTTTTAATATTGAGGTTTTAGTATGGGTATAGATATAACTGCACTAACTACTAATGCAGATAAATTAGGTGAATGCATAGATAAAAATAAAAAGCAAGAGCAGGATAGAAAAGACGAGCAATTGCACTGCACTATAGAGAGAAAGGTAAAAAAAGAAGAACACAAGCGTGAAAAACCAAGAGGTCAAGATGGAACCCTCAAGAAGTGTAAAAGGTTATTTGAGAAAGATGCTAGTCCTGAAGTATTAACTAAATTAGAAGAATCACTTAGAGAACAAGAAAAATATTATAGGTATTATGTCCAATGCTTCCTTCCAGTGCTAGATAAAGCAATAGAACGATCGAAAAAAATATCAAATGAAACAAAAGAGCGAGTAAAGCAAGCAATTTCAGAAATTACTTATAATAGTAGATATTGTTTTACCCACAACCGTAGGGACAGCGAAACAGAGAGTGGCTACGGCAGTGATGTTGAAGATGATCATGAAGTAGAAATAAGCAACGAAATAACAAATAACAATGCTCTACTACTAAAAGCGATCAAAAATGGAAATAACAGGAAATTTAGAAAATATCTAAAAGATTGTACGGATATTAGCAGCATAAAAGCTGAAGAAGGGAAAAATATTTTACACCTCATTGCGTCGTTGGAAAAGAAACAGAAATGCAAGTTTCTGGGTACCCTAATAAAAACGGTCACCAAGGAAGATCTAGCACAACTCATTAATAGTGAAAATCAGACCCCTTTTCAGGTAGCACTAATTAACAAGGTAACAAAAGAAAAACATGAGTCTAATACAATTCGAAGTAACGATAACACACTTAAGTTTCTTACAAAATTGTTAGAGCATGGAGCCAGCTCTGATAATTTAGAATTATCTACAGAAGAATTACAAAACTTAAAAGAAGAGCAAAAGACATACTATCGTAATTTCTTAGAAAAATTAGCAGAGTCAGTAAAGAAGTCTAAGTTAGACCAAAAGACAGAAAACTCGGTAGTAATTAAAATCGCGAAAATTACCGACGGTGGTTACCCATTACATAAAGCAGTTTCAGATAAAAATATAGATAGATTTAATGATTTGCTACAGAGAGGTGATGATATTACTACTAAAAATGCAGATGGTGATACGGTCTTACACTGTGCTGTGACATTAAAGAAAGAAGCAAAGTGTAACTTTACTCAGCTTATACTAGAAAAAAACAAAGAACTGGTAAATACTCGAAACAAACAGCAAACACCTCTTCACCGATTACTTCAGTATATAGAAAAAAAGAGCGGGAAACAATCATGTACAGGTAAAAATTTTGAAAAAACTAAAAGGTATGAAACCCTAGAACTATTGCTAAAAAATGGTGCAGATATTACTGTGCAAGATAAAGATGGAAAAAATGCTCTGCACTATATTGCTTTACTAAAAGGAGAACAAAAAGTTACATGTTTAGAGTTGATTTCAAATAAAGATGATGCTGTAAATACTACTAACAAGGAAGGGCAAACACCGCTCCATCAGGTACTCCAGCGCATACAAGAAAAGAGTAAAGAGCCTTCATTGAAAAATAAAATAAAAAATGTAGTAAAAAATGTAGTAAAAAAAGAATTTAAGGATACTGGCAGGTATAAAACCTTAGAGTTATTTCTACAAAATGGTGCAGATATTACTGTGCAAGATAAAGATGGAAAAAATGCTCTGCACTATATTGCTTCATTCAAAGGAGAACAAAAAGTTACATGTTTGGAATTGATTTTAGGTTTAGTGGAAAATGGAACAATATCTAAAGATAAATTAGGTGAAGCTATAAATGCTAAGAATGGAGAAGGGAGCACACCCCTAGAATTGGCATTAAAGAAAAAAGCAAAAAAAGGAAGTATCGAATACCTATCGCAAGAAACAATTTTTGATTTAGCAACTAATTATGATAATACAACAAAGTTTTGTGCAGCATTATTACAAAACGGTGATTCTGGTTCTTTGTGGTTAAAAGATCCAGAATTCCATACTAAAAAGTACTATTTAACTTTACGAGATCTAAAAGATTATTCAGGGACTCCACAGAAAGCACAGGAGAAAGCTAAAGAACTAAAAGAGAAGCTTGAAGAAAAATACCACTGTGGAACTGCTTCGAAAAAATGCAAGTCTGGCATTAAAGAAGCAGGTTCTGGTATAAGAAAAGGAGTATCTGCTGTAGCAGGATTCATAGATCCAGCAAAAAGGACCCGCGAACTGTTAGCAATCACGATAACGATTACTGTTATTGCAATGGTAACATTTGCTTTCTTTCAGGGTCAAATGGCAATTGGAGCAGCCATTCCTATCATAGCTACTGCTGGAGTTATATGCCTTACTTTAACTTTAGGATTTAGTGGTATTAAGAAACCTTTTGAAAAATCAACCAACAAAGCACAGGACACATTTAACGACAAAAACCGCTCTAATTCAACAACAGAGCAGAATCAAGCTTCGAAGAACCTTGTTAATAATGATCAACAGAATTTAAGAAATGAGACTAAAAATCAAGCAGTACAAAAGTCACCAAATCAACCAGAGCATACAGAAAACCCAGCTACTAAAATGAGCGATGTATCAATACTACGTCAATTCATGAATAAGCTAGATGGGCTGACTAATAAACCCTCTTCTCTGGCGCTATGAAATCAATCTCACCGCTCAGAGTTTTTTCAGCCACTTTTTTATAATCAATTTTTACGTTAATTTGCCCTTTCTTTTCTTCAAGCCACGCTATAGTGTGCTTCATCCAGTTTTTGTCATCACGTTCAGGAAAGTCTTCACGAGCATGGGCACCTCTGCTTTCCTCGCGATTAGCTGCGCATTCCATGGTAATAACCGCTTGTGGGATCATGTTAGCAAGCTCCAGTGCTTCAACTAAATCACTATTCCACATCATACTGCGATCCTCAAGTGAAATATCAGGCATCATTTTTGCTACCTTTTTTATAGCTTTTTTGCCTTCTTCTAAAACTTCAGCAACACGGAACACTGATGCGTACTTTTGCATAGTGTTCTGCATTTCGCTGCGTATTTTTGCTACTTTTAGCCCACCGGAGGCAAATCGCATTTTATTAAATCTATCTACTATCCAGTCTGTGCAGTCTGAATGCAATTTTTTATGTGGTGTACCGGATTTTAGTTTCTCTCTTGCTCTGAGCGCTGCAGCTCTACCAAAAACCACAAGATCAAGAAGCGAGTTAGAACCAAGTCGATTTGCACCGTGCACAGAAACACATGCAGCTTCTCCAATTGCAAATAGTCCATCTACCACTTCTTCCTTACCTTGCTTCAGCGTGATCACTTCTCCATAATAATTGGTTGGAATGCCACCCATGTTATAGTGAACAGTCGGAATGACCGGTATTGGATCTTTAGTGACATCAACTCCAGCAAAAGTTCTTGCGGTTTCGCTGATGCCCGGCAATCTGAGTTTTATTACTTCCGGATCAAGATGCGCTATAGTTAAATACATATGATCTTTTTTTGGTCCAACCCCCCTTCCCTCTCTAATTTCAATTGTTATTGCGCGACTTACCACATCACGGGAAGCTAAATCTCTTGCTTTTGGTGCGTAACGTTCCATAAACTTCTCGCCCTGAGAATTAACGAGGTACCCCCCTTCACCACGGCATCCTTCTGTCATCAAGCACCCTGAGCCATATATTCCTGTTGGATGAAATTGTACAAATTCCATATCTTCAAGTGGTAATCCAGCCCTTACTACCATGCCATTACCATCACCTGTGCAGGTATGCGCACTTGTTGCAGAGAAATAAACACGTCCATATCCACCTGTTGCTAACACCACTCTATGCGCACGAAATCTATGTAATGTGCCGTCGCATAGCGACCAAGCAAGAACTCCGCAGCATGCTCCGGTTTCGCTATCCATAATTAAATCAATCACAAAGTATTCAACAAAAAATTCAGCGTTGAATTTAAGACACTGCTGATATAGAGTGTGAAGGATTGCGTGCCCAGTCTTATCTGCTGCCGCACAAGTGCGCTGCGCTGATTTTCCTTTACCAAAGTGAGTTGTCATTCCACCAAAGGAACGCTGGTATATTTTGCCATCTTCTGTACGAGAAAAAGGTACGCCAAAATTTTCAAGTTCAATAACAGCTTTAGCAGCGTTTTTACACATATATTCTATTGCATCTTGATCACCAAGCCAGTCTGAACCTTTTATTGTGTCATATGCATGCCAGCGCCAATCGTCTTCACCGATATTACCTAAAGCTGCACTAATTCCGCCTTGTGCTGCAACTGTATGACTTCGTGTAGGGAAAATTTTAGAAATGCAGGCAACTGAAAAATTAGTTGCAGCCATCCCAAGCGTTGCTCTGAGCCCTGCTCCACCTGCACCTACTACTACCACATCATACTCATGTTCTATGATCTCATACGCTGACTTATCCATATTTACTTATTTTATCATTACAGGCTTATGATATCACAGAAGTAGAAAAAATCTATACAAGTTTTCTATAGTTAAGACGTCATGCCGCCGCGGCGCTAACAAGTAGCGGGATGACGGTTGTCGGGGTGTCATGAAAGTAGCTGACACTTGGGGTCTATGTTTTTTCTGGTCACACGTACAGCTGTACGAACATTGTGCTACTAGTAGGGTGTCATGCCAGTGCTTGACACTGGCATCCAGGAATTTTATTAAGTTGGTGAGTATAAAAGTAGCTGTTTTATGTTAAAATACGACGTTTTCGATGAGATTATATGGAAAACTGGATTCCAGTGTCAAGCACTGGAATGACACCTCTCTTGGGCTCTTTTAGCTATAAACATTAAGAAATTTACCAAACGAAAAAAAAGGCAAAAGAAGCCCCGTGGTTATTATCCGCTTTAAAATATTGGCGTTTTTTATGTTTTAAACGCTTGACAAGCGAAATTCAGCTGCTTTTAATTGCAACTAACCTACGCTGCAAATGTTTAAGAAATTTACTAAGCAGAAAAAAAGACAAAGAATCCCCGAGTTAGCTAGTCTTTTACTATCTCTGTCGAGTATTGGCATTTTTTGATGTCTTGTAACGCTTTATAAGCGCGTTCAGCTTATTTAGATAAAAATCTAGATGTAGATGAAGTTTTGTAAAGACATACAGTATCTATATACTGCAAAAAATTAAACATAAGACGCCGATACATTAAGTAATCCTTACCTTTTAATCTGCAGATTGGCGAAAGCAAATACAATAGCTTCACTGTCATGATAAAGGGGCTGGCAAAGCTTGTCAAGAAATTTTCTTATTTCATTTAAATTGCTTGTAACCTTCTTATACACTCATCTTTACCAAGAATCACCATGATATCAATGATTCCAGGTGCATCCATTACTCCAGTTATAGGGGCGCGTAATGAGTGGTATACATCGCTTATTTTCATATCGTGCAATTTTGCACATTCCTTGATCTGAGAAGATAAAAAACCCTTATTCCAATTTTCATCACCGATCTTTGACAGAAATGACGCAAGTAACTTGATTATATCGAGGTTAGATTTGACAATTTGACGAGCTTCTTCACTTAAATCAAGTGGCGGATCTTGAATATAAAACCTTGCTAAATCCAGCAGTTCAGCCAGGTAATTTGCTCTTTTTTTTAGTTCCGTTAGCCCCTGTAATAAATAGTTCTTTTTTTTGTCAGTTAGAGTATTTTCTCCAAGTATTAGAGCCAGAATATCTTCATTGCTCATATTACTAATATAGTGGTTATTCAAATGCTCCAGCTTTTTGAAATCGAGCCGTGCAGGTGAACGACCAATACTTTCTAAATTAAACCACTCTATTGCTTGCTCATCGCTAATAATCTCATCGTTGCCGTGACTCCAGCCAAGTCTCAGCAAGTAATTACGCATCGCTTTTGGCAATATTCCCATCTTTTCATAATCGCAAACGCTTGTGGCACCATGCCTTTTGGATAGCTTATTCCCATCTTCCCCATGGATAAGCGGCACATGTGCAAAGCGTGGAATGTCAAAATCAAGAGCCTGGTATATTAGCAGATGTTTAAAGGTATTAGTGAGATGGTCAGAACCGCGTATTATATCAGTTATTCCAGCATCATGATCGTCAACTACCACGGCAAAAATATATGTTGGAGTGTTATCAGAGCGTAAGATCACTATATCATCAAGCTGGTCGCTATTTACTTTGATTTGGCCGTATATTTTGTCATCAATGACGATCTCTTGTGAGTCTGGCACTTTGAAACGGATAACTGACCTCACACCCGATGTCATTCCAGCGCGTGACCACATATTTTTCCAGTGTCGGCTACTTGGATGACAAGAAGGAGGTTTTGTAGTACATTTATGCTTGTATATCTTGCCCTCTTCTCTTGCTTTTATTTTCTTTTCTGCAACTTCATCCTCAGGGCAATAACAGTGATACGCCCTACCCTTCTCAACTAAAAGGTTTGCTACTTCTTTATGCCGCTCTATTCTTTTTGACTGATATACTATTTCCCCATCACAGCTCACACCGAGCCATCTTAGCCCTTCTATAATTGCATCAATTGCTTCTTGTGTTGAACGTTTTCTGTCGGTGTCCTCAATTCTTAGCAAAAACCTGCCACCATGATGCTTTGCATAGAGCCAATTGAATAAAGCAGTACGAGCTCCTCCAATGTGCAAAAATCCTGTTGGTGATGGAGCGAATCTCGTGACTATACCTGGCATATTTGTCCGTTACAGTAATATAAATGATGATAGCTAAAATTTATGTTTGTAACAATTTAGAATTTATTTATTCTGAGAGATAAAATTTTATTTATTTTTCATAAATTGTGTTGTATAATTTAGTATTGGTTGAATATAGCGAGGTGAGTTATGGATGGACTTGTAGATATAGCAAAATTGCTTTCAGATAATGAAGCTAATATCAATTGGCGTTACACCGGCCCTTTTGATAAAACAAAACAAAGAGTACAGGCAGATAATCTCCTGCATTTAGCTGCAAGAATACAAAACAAAGATAAATTTGTAGACATTTGCAAGAAGAACATTGCTTCTGTAACTGCGCATAATGAATACGGAAATAATCCATTTCATGAAGCAGCAAGAAGTGGAATTTTGCTGCCTGCAGTACAAGAGATTGTGGGTTGCTTAAAGACGGAAGCTGGTAACAAAATTAAAAAAGCAGAAGAAGCTGAAGATTGGAAAGAAGTAAGCAGATTAAAAGAGGAACTTAAATGTAATAAACAATATATTAAAGATGCACTCTGCAGTAAAGACTATGCTTTTAATAACAAAAAGAGAACTCCTCTTTATTACTTAGATGCTGCACAACAGAAAGAAATTAAGAAAACCGTAGGCATAAAAGACAGCTTTATATGTAACCAGAAGTTTCACCTGTGCTTATATATAATAGGAGCGATAGCATGTATCGCTGCTTTATGTTTGTCTTTATACTTTTTATTTTTAGTTTCTCAATCTTTTGCACTAAGCTCGATGGTTGCAATAGCTTCTGGCGGAGTCACATACCTGTCAGTTAAAGCATGTAACGGGATATACGGCTTGTATGATGAAAGTACTATAATGACAGATCCTGATGTTATGCAACTTTTAAATGGTGGTTTAGCTGCAGCATGAAGCTAGAAATTACTTGCAGGCAATGATATAGAAATTTACTTTCTTAACTTAAGAAAGTATACTAATACGATGACGGAAAAGAAGTACAGTAAGATTTTAATAGCAAACAGAGGAGAGATTGCCTGCAGGATTATCAGAACTGCTCGTAGGATGGGTATATCTTGTGTGTGCATATACTCGGATGCAGATGTAAATTCTGTGCATGTAAGACAAGCAGATGAGTCAAGATATATCGGCCCTTCGCCATCTTGCCTCAGTTATTTAAACATTGAAAAAATATGTGAAGTAGCAGTTGAAACAGGTGCTGAGGCAGTTCATCCTGGCTATGGTTTTTTAGCAGAAAATCCAGATTTTCCACGTGCTTTGCAAAAACACAATATAGATTTCATAGGTCCCAGTGCAGAAACAATAGAAGTTACAGCCAACAAAATAACAGCAAAAGAAGCGGCAAAAAAAGCTGGAGTGAATGTAGTGCCAGGATATATGGGTAAGATCAGCGATGCTGCCCATGCAGCTCAAGTTGCTGAAGAGATCGGTTTTCCCGTTATGCTTAAAGCTGCATCAGGCGGTGGTGGCAAAGGAATGCGAATTGTAAACTCCAAAAAAGAAATTGAACTAGCATTTACATCAGCCACAAATGAAGCAGAGAAAAGTTTTAAGGATGGCAGTATCTTTATAGAGAAATATATAGAACTACCAAGACATATTGAAATACAAATCATAGCAGATAAATATGGCAATATAGTGTGTCTTGGAGAAAGAGAATGCTCGATACAAAGGAATAACCAGAAAATAATAGAAGAAACGCCAAGTCCATTCATTAGTGAAGAAGTAAGACAAAAAATGTATGTTCAATGTGTTTCTCTGGCAAAGCAAGTTGGCTATTTTTCAGCAGGCACTGTTGAGTTTGTTGTAGATAAAGACCAAAACTTCTATTTTCTTGAGGTAAATACGAGATTGCAAGTTGAGCATCCAGTAACAGAATTTATAACTGGAATAGACATAGTAGAAGAAATGATTAGAACTTCCTGTGGAGAGAAATTGAGATTCAATCAGGATGATATTAAACTTACTGGTTCTGCAATAGAAAGTAGAATTTGCGCTGAAGACCCATCGAAGAAATTTTTCCCTTCCAGCGGAAGAATAAAATATTACGATAAACCGGGTGAAAATGATTATGTAAGAATAGATGATGGAGTTGCTGCAGGTTCAGAAATTAGCACGTTCTATGACTCAATGATTGCAAAAGTTATAACATATGGAAAAGATAGAGTAGAAGCGATTAGCAGAATGCAAAAAGCATTGTCTGAATGCTATATAGAAGGAGTAACAAATAATATAGAATTTCTAGAATCCATCTTCCATCACCCAAATTTTATCGCAGCAAAGCTCCATACGAGATTCATTCCAGATCATTACCCTAGTGGGTTTCACGGCGATTTTGTTGCAGAGGAGTATATTAAAATATTTATTTTCACTGCGTTATATGTTCATTTGGAAAATGAAGAAAGGTACCATCATAAAGCAGTGAATGAAATATCTCAGGTGTCATTCCAGTGCGTGACACTGGAATCTAGTAAAAAAGAAGGGGCACCAGTATCAGCTACTCGGATGGCAGGTGACCGTGCAAGAGATTTATTCATAGTGAATATAAATGACAATGAGTACTCCGTAAATGCAAAATACCAAGATAATATATTAATAACAGTATATAATCACAATAAATACTCCGTTATAGGCAAGTGGAAATCAAGTTATAGATTGCTATATATCACAATTAATGACGATACCAATATAGCACTTAAAATAGAAAGACAAGGCAGCAAGTACTTCATAAGACATGCAGGTATGAAAGCTGAGTGTTGTATATTAAAACCTCATGTAGCTGAATTAAGTAAGTTAATGCTAAATAATGAAACAGAAGGGATTTCAGTAGATGCTGTAAAATCCCCAATATCTGGCTTATTAGTTAAATTACACGTAAATGTAGGAGATCAGGTAGAAATAGGACAACCTTTATTTGTTGTGGAAGCGATGAAAATGGAAAATATTATATGTGCTGAAGCAGCAATGGTGATAAAAAATATTCCCGTTCAAGAAGGAAAAAATGTGCAGATTGGTGATGTAGTCTGCTTCCTTAAATAACACAAGAAGTATAAACTTGACCCAAACAAGATAAATGAAAACACTTGATGAGCTATGGCAATGGCTATCGGTATGTGCAATAATAGAGTAATTACACCTAAAATGATCTGAATGACGACGGAGAGCAGCATAATATATACCGGTTTTATGCTAGCATTTTTTACTGTGAGTATTACTACCAAAGTTAGTATTAGCAATGCCAGTGCTCGATGTATAAATTGCACTGTCGCTCTGTTCTCAAAGATATTCAGCCATATAGGCTGTAAGAAAAATAAATCTTCTGGAACGATTTGTCCGCCCATTAGTGGAAAGGTATTGTAAATCAAACCAGCATTTAATCCCGCAACAAACGCACCGAAAATTATTTGTATTACAATTAGGGCCAAAATCATCCCTGTATAGTATATAGTGTCACTACTAATCTTAAGTTTAGTTTGCTTTGGCCTGATTTGGTAATCAAAAAATTGATATGACAATAATGCAAAGATAATTAATGCTAATAATAAGTGAAGTGCAAGCCTATAGTGGCTAACATGAGGTTCAGTTACTAAACCACTTTTAACCATATACCAACCAGCAAAAGCTTGTAAAGCTCCAAATAATAATGCCACACATAGCTTTATTACTACCTTTTTAGATATTTTTCTTCTTAATATGAAATATATAAATGGCAGGACAAAAACTAAACCTGTTAGTCTTGCAACCAATCTGTGTACATATTCTATTAAGTATATAGCGCGAAACTCCTCCATACTAATACCATAGTTAAGTGCTTTATATTCAGGTGTAGCTTCGTATTTTAATTTTTCTTGTAGCCAGTCTTGTTCACTCAGTGGTGGTAATGTTCCAGTAATTGGTTTCCACTCCGTGATTGACAATCCTGCTTTTGAAAGTCTGGTAAATCCACCAATCCCTACCATGAGAATTACCATGACCGAGCAGAGAAAAAGCCAAATAGCTACAGGTTTTGCTTCCATAAACCATGCTGAGTTTTGTTCCATCGCTCAGGGTAAAGAATAAATTCCCATAAGGCAAGAAAAGCTGCAACACTATGTAGCAGACTATAGACCGGAAAAAATATCGATACTATATAAAAATAAAAAGGCATCTTTTGCTGTTTGACAGCTATTACCAAAAGAATCAGGTTAGTAACGTATACCACTACAAAGTAGTACAAAAATAATCCATTTAAAACTTTAGTTAATATCAATGAAAGCAGTAAAAATGGAGTAGTAAAAAATATAAAAGCTGCAGAGCCAACAAAAAGATTCAATAGCAAAATTCCCTTAAATCCAGTGTGTTTATAAAGAGACTTTATATTTTTTAAATGAACAATATAAGTTTGCATATAGCCTTTGATCCAGCGCGCTCTTTGCTTAATCCAAGCAAATACAGCAATTGGTGACTCTTCCAATGTTTCTGAGTCAATCATCCTGGTTTTATATCCCATTTGCGCAAGTCTCAAACCGAGGTCAGCATCTTCGGTAACACTATAAGCATCCCAGAAAAACATTTTTCTTAGAATTTTTACTGAAAAATGATTACTGCTACCACCCAAAGGCATTGGCATGTTCATTTTTTGGAATCCAGGCAATAAGTATTGAAACCAGTTCATATACTCCAGAGAAAAGGATTTTGTGAGAAAATTACAATCACAATTATAGTAATTTAATTTCGCCTGTACACAGGCTAACTTATCGTCGCCCTTATTAAATTCAATCAGTGCTTTTTTTAACTGCAATGGGTCTGGTTTATCGTCCGCATCATATATTACTGCATACTTTCCTCTAGCAAAGCTCATAGCATAATTGCATGACTTGGCTTTTGTTCTAGGCAAAGAATAAGGCACTTTTATTACTTCAAAATACTGCGGTAAAGTGTACTTTTCTATAGCTGCTAGCGTTTCTTGGTCATCACTTTCTACCTGAAGCTTCACATCTAATTTTGATTTTGGATAATCCAAACTTTCAATGCTTTCAACCAATTGCTCTATCACTGCACTTTCTTTAAAAGCAGGCAATAAAATAGTATATATAGGAAAATCTTCTTCACTCAGCTTACTATAATCCACTTTTTGGTTGGAGGTTTCACATAAGTTAAAAATTGTAGCTATAAACTTGAATAAATAGCTAGAACATCCGATTATAAATATCAACATCAAAGCAAAATATGTATATTTCTCTGTTAGTGTTAAAATTGAAGTTACAATAAAGAAAGAAGCAAAAAATATTGAGCTTAGTTTAATGCTTTTGGCTGAAAAATTAGGATTCTTGTAATATAAGTAGTTGCTTGCAAATTCTGAAATACCAAAGTGCGAGTTAAGAAGATTTAAAATCTGTTCGCTATCCACTTTTATTAATACATAGTCAATACCGTAATGAGCTTCGACCCAACGGTTGATATCTCGGCTTGTGTCTTCAACCATAAAAAAAGTAGTATTATTTAATTTTTGCCAAGGAATTATATTAAATTTATAGTAAAAAAGTTTTTCTTGCTCTTTGCATAAACTAGAATCAAACTTAATTTTTTCTACATTATCAGCTTGAAGTATGGGCATTAAACCTAATGCAATTTTTTATTTAAGTCACGTGAAAATGAAGATATGACCTCGCTACTACGCTTATCATCTTTACGTTCATGCATTATTTTTTTTACAGCATCAGCAGCTATATTCGCTGTGTTAGCCTGTAAATCTCCAAGAGCTTTTTCAACTTGGTCAGTGACTTTCTTCAAGTTAGAATGGGCATTGTCATCTAATGTCTGATCTAGCTGCTGTCTATTGTGCTTAATGATACTATTAGCTTTATCAAGTGCTTCATTCATCATTTTATTAACTTCTGCATCTAATTCTTTGTATTTTTTAGAAGATTTTTTGTAATACTCCAACATATCTTTCCTGAATTTTTCAGTTTCTTCACTTGAAAATTTGCTTTTGTTACGCTTATTGTTAAGCGCATTTTTTATCACTTTCTTTAGCAATTTATACGAAAGGACAAAACTTACCAAGAAGGCAAGACCGATAATCAGTGATGTAGACATAAAAACCCCTAAAATTCTTTGGACACCAAGTCAGCAATAAATTCCTCTTCAATTTCAGAATTAGTCAATTTAGTATAATAAATTAAAGCAATACTAGTAGCCATTTGTTTTAACTGATCAGTATATTCAGATTTAAATTCTGCCACTTTTTTTTCAATAAGCTTGCTCTTTTTTTTATCTTCCT
The DNA here is from genome assembly GCF_018454475.1 of Wolbachia endosymbiont of Rhagoletis cerasi. Taxonomy (NCBI): domain Bacteria; kingdom Pseudomonadati; phylum Pseudomonadota; class Alphaproteobacteria; order Rickettsiales; family Anaplasmataceae; genus Wolbachia; species Wolbachia endosymbiont of Rhagoletis cerasi. The sequence goes on from NZ_JADCNC010000006.1 coordinate 65,425, forward strand.
CTTCTAATATATTCTTAACATTAGCTCTCATTTCTTCTACCTGAGCAAGTGCATCATCTATGATTTTTTTTGCCTGTATTCTAGCTTGGTTTAAAGCGGCATTATACTTGGCAACCTGATCTTCCGTGAGTCTTAAAAGATGAACAGAACTATTAAAAGAATCCAATACTTCTTTACTTCTAGTGCTTATTATTTCATCTAACTTTGGCAAAAATAAACAACTTACTACGAAAAAAAGTGAAGAGAAAAAAATTAAAAACCAAAAAACTTGAGAAAAGAAGGTTGAAACATCAAGCTGTGGCATCTGTTAAGCAGCAAATATTAATAACATTGCAAGTACAAACGCAAGCAATCCCATGATTTCAACCATGGCAGCACCAATATAAACATAACTTTTCATTTTACCTTCTGATTCAGGGTTTCTCGCAATCCCATTTAACATAGCAGAGAAGATATTAGCTATACCTAAACCAGCGCCGAGCATTCCAAACACAGCTAAACCAATTGCTATAAATTTTAAAGCTACTAAATCCATATATTACCTTTAATTATTTCTTTATAATATAATTGTAAAATATTCTACAAGGAAGTCAATTACTTTACTGCATCTGACAAATATACACATGTTAATATAGTAAATATATAAGCTTGTAAAATTGCAACAAATACTTCAAATCCTATCAATGCAATTATGAACAAAAACGGCGCAGGAGTGAAAAATATGTTCATATTTACAATAAACCCTGCTATCACTTTGATGATTGTATGACCAGCAATCATATTTGCTGCAAGCCTTATTGATAGGCTAACCGGCCTTACTAAATAAGCAAACAACTTAATAATAATTATTATAGGTGCAAGCCACGAAGGAGTTCCTTTTGGTAGCAATATGCGTAAAAATTCTACTCCCCTTTCTTTAAATCCAACAATCGTTATATAAATAAAAACCACCATCGATAAAGCGAAGGTGACTATCACATGACTTGTGACCGTGAAACTATAAGGAAGAACACCAACTAAATTACACGATAAAATGAAAATAAACACTGTAAATATCAATGGAATGTGCTGCAAGCCTTTGCTTCCAGTGTTATTTTCTATTATTGAAATAACAAAATCATATACATACTCAACTGCAGCTTGCAAATATCCTGGTATTACTGCCCCCTTCTTTATTCCAAAAAGCAAAAAGAGTATCACCAATATCACCGAAATCATCGTGAAAAGAGATGAATTGGTAAAGCTTACGTCATACCCAAATAACCTAGGTAACTCTATTACCGTATATACTTTAAACTGTTCCAGCGGATTTAATGCCATTTTAATCTGAATTATAAACAGTAAATAAAGTATGAATTTTATAGGACAAAGTCAAGAATTAAGATAAGGCTCTGTATTATTATAACATTAACATATTAACAAAATATGTAATTAGAATGTTAATTACAGTCAGCTCTGTATTTTAAAATTTACTAATCTTGTTAAATTATTCAATATCTTGACTTAATATCTTATTTTGATTATAATTTAATTTTTAGTGAGGTATATAATGAACGAAATAGATTTTATTAACACTAATCATCCTTTAAATTTGGAGCAGGAATTTGGTAACGGATACATCGAATCAGTAGATTGTTTCCTTGACGAAGATACTCGCGATTATTACATAGGACTCAACAATGCAATAATACACTTCTTTTTTGATGGTAACATTGATGAGGATGCCTGGGATTATGAAAGTCTTAAATTCTTTCTGGAGATAGATTTAAAAGGTGATATAGAAAAAATTCTTTCTCTTCGCAAGAAGATATAAAGTTACAAAAGCTTCTACATCATAAACAATGATGTAGAAGTATTCCACTACAACAAGCTTTAAAAGCACTACATTTTATATTACAATAACTTTTTCACTTCTTTTTAGGTCCATGAAATTCACATTATCTTGGTTATTAGAGTACTTAGAAACCAATGCTAGTTTAGAAGAAATTACCGATAAATTAACTCACATAGGGTTAGAAGTAGAAGATGTGATCGATAATTCCAGATTGACTGGGTTTATCGTTGCAGAGGTATTAGAAGTCGTACCTCATCCAAATGCTGATAAATTAAAATTATGTAAAGTAGATGACGGAAGTAAAATTCTACAAATAGTTTGCGGAGCAAACAATGTTAGAGAAGGTATGAAAACTGTGCTTGCATCTCTTGGTAGCACATTGCCAGAAAGTGATTTCACAATCAAGCCCACAAAAATACGAGGAGTGCTAAGTGAAGGGATGCTTTGCTCTGCTTCTGAACTTGCATTTACTCAAGAAGAAAGTGAAGGAATAATTGAACTTTCTAATGATTATAAAGTAGGGGATAAATTTTTCAATTGTGACCCTGTAATTGATATAAATGTTACTCCAAACCGTGGAGATTGCTTAGGCATTTATGGAATAGCTCGCGACCTTGCTGCAACTGGAATTGGGACATTAAAGACTTTAAGCATTCCACAACTTACCAGCTCCATAAATTCACCAATCGATGTTGAAGTTACTGACGGGAAAAGTTTTATTAGTGGAATATACATCGCCAATGTAAAAAATCAAGAAAGCCCAAAATGGTTAAAAGATAGGCTGGAATCGATAGGAATGCGCTCCATTTCTGCAATAGTTGATATCACGAACTATATTATGATATCTTTCAGCCGCCCAATGCACGCGTATGATGCAAAAAAAATAGAAGGAGAGCTCACAGTACGCAAAGCAAACGACGGAGAAAAATTTGCTGGTTTGAACGGTAAAGAATACTTATTAAACAAAGACATAAGCGTTATTGCAGGTGATAAAAATATTCATGGAATTGCTGGAATTATAGGTGGTAAGTGCAGTGAATGTACTCTTGAAACTACTGATATCTTTTTAGAGTCTGCTTGGTTCGATCCCATCTCTATTACTAAATCTTCAAGGCAGCTCGGCATCTCCACAGACGCTAGTTACAGATTTGCACGTTCAGTTGATCCTGGATTTACTTTTGATGGACTCAACCTTGCAGCTAAAATGATTCTGGACTTATGTGGTGGAGAAACCTCAAGCGTAGTGTCTGCTGGCAGTTTAGATAGTGCTGACACCAAGGTGAGCTTTGATTATCAGGATGTGAACAAGTTTGGAAGTGTATCTGTATCACCTGATGAGACGTTCGATATCTTAACGAAACTAGGGTTTAGTATTGATAAAAAAACCGAAGGCAATTGGAATGCACAAGTACCAAGCTGGAGACCGGACGTGACTATACTTGCTGACCTAATTGAAGAAGTAACAAGAATATACGGCTATGACAAAATAAAAGAAGAACCACTACCAAATAATGTTGAAGAAGTAGATAGTACATACGACAATTTGCGTATTTTGATGACAAACAGAGGGTTTCATGAAGTGCTAACCTGGTCGTTTATGAGTGAATCAACAGCTGAAAAATTTGGTTACTCGAATAAGTTATTTATCATCGATAATCCGTTTAACAATAACTTTAATATAATGAGACCAAGTATTATGCCAAATTTATTGCAAGTTACTGCTGATAATATTGCCCATGGAATATCTGATCTTGCAATCTTCGAAATCGGGCCGATTTACGATGGTGAAGCTCAGTCTAAACATGTCTTAAGTGGAATAAGAACAGGAAATAATTTACCGCGAAACCATTATAATACTGATAGGAAAGTAGATGTTTTTGACGCAAAGGCTGATTGCATAGCAGCTTTGGAGTTTTTTAACGTCAATTGCGATAATTTAACGATAGAGAGAGCAGAAAAAGAATATTATCATCCAGGAAAGTCAGGCACCTTATCTTTTAGAAGTAAAATAGTTGGTTATTTTGGAGAACTGCATCCAAGTATACTGGATTTTTTTGATATCAAACAAAAAGTTGTAGGCTTTGAGGTAATATTAGAAAATATCGGAAATTTACCTGTAAGTAGAAAGAAATTTATCGATTATAAATACCAAAGTGTAAAACGTGATTTCGCATTTATTGTAAATAAGGATGTGGAAGTAGGTAACATAATCAATGTGGTAAAAAAAAGCTCAGAGCTCATCATAGAAGTTTTGATATTCGATGTATACCATGGAAATAATATAGAACCGAATAAGATGTCTATAGCGTTGTCAGTTACTTTTTGCTCTCCAATCCACACTTTAACTGAAAAAGAGATCCAAAAAGAATCAAGTGCTATAGTTAATTTAGTATGTGAAAATACCGGAGGAACTTTGAGAACTTATCGTTGAGTCACAATCATAGTTTCCTGCCGTTGCTGTGTCACACTTACTTCATCCAATTTATTTCCAATATTGAATTCAATATCCTTGAAAAATCTATCCCACATTCCATGCAAATGCTCTTCTATTTTAGGCCACACATCATTTTTAAATGTTACCCCATCATCAGAAAATAAATTACCTAAAAAGGCTCCAATACCTTCATAATTTGACTGAAAACATTGAAGAAATGTCTCTCCTTCTTTATAAGTATTATGTGCCACATTTAACGCTTTTCTCTCTGTAGTCTCTTTATAAGCATTTGATGCTCCAATCTTTATTGCACCAAACATAACTTTACTCCAGTTCTTAACTTTCTGTATACAACCTTCACTATTTCCTGGTATATTATTTATTATATTTTTTGTCAAATTGTCTATCAAAGGAGACAATAAATTTTGACTAAAATGTTTGATATTATCTTTTGTTTTAATTACAGGATATTTGATGCGTTTTTCTGCTAAACAGTACTCCAGTTCTGCTCTTTCTAATAACTTCTTGATTTCTTTTTCATCAAAAGTTTCAAGCTTGAATACCTTCAGTAAATCATCTTCTATTACTGCAAATTTTATTTTTTCACGAGACGTTAGTTCTTCTTTATAATCATTTTTTGTTTCTTCATTTATCAATAATTCTTTTTTGCCTAATTCTAACTGTTTTAATGCTTTCAGAATTTCTTCATTCCTTTTTAAGAGCACTTCTATTGATCTTGTACCCGGATGCCCTTTTTCCCTGTTATTTTGTTCAGCTTGTAAACGCTTATTTTGATCTTTGAGTGTTTGTTCTAATGTAGATTTTTCTAAATGTCCTTCATCTTGCACGCGAAAAGCTTCAATTATTTCTGCTAGACCTGATTCACCATATTTTCTTAATTTCTTGCATAAACATAAAACACCCTTTTTTTGTTCTCGAAGTAACCTTTGCACTTTATATTTTTTTATTTCTAAATACATCTTTTCTATAAAGTCATTTATTTTAGCTGAAGCTTCCTTATCCGATGGAACCTTTACTTTTTTTTCTAAATCTTCAAGCTGCTTCCTTAGGCTTTGCTTCTCCTTATCCGGTATATCTGATTGACTTAACTTACCTTGAACTTTTTTCATTACTGATTTTATCAGCCTGCGCTCAATCTCTTGATCATCATATTCGAATTTAAAAAGGTCTTCTAACCCCCTTTTTAAGGTGTCATTTGTTAAGCTACTGTTTTCATGTATTTCTTTTAATTTCTTATATATATTGTTACACCTTGTTTGACCTATTCCTCTTAAACGTTCAATTTCTTCTTTCGCATTACCTAAGGCTTTCTCTGTTGCTTGGAGATGCTTATTTTTATAAATATCAATTACTGTCCTTTTAACTATTTCGCCTTCCTTTATAAGCTTTTTCCATTCCGCCTCATGTACAGAAAATTCATCATCTTTTGAGTCTTCTACTTCCATTCCTGCGTTTTTCAAATCTTCTATTATAATCTCTTTTCTACTTGGTAATTCCTTACCTTGGCTCTCTAATTCCTGTCTCACTAAAGAATTTTTTATCTCATCTTCCAGCGAAAAATCTTCTCCCCGTCTATCTCGCTGAAACTTAATTGCTTGTATAAAGGCAACTTGATAAGCACTTTGTATTAAGTGACTTGTCAAATTAGGACCTATACTATCTACCACTTTCGACTTGAATTCGTTCAATAATTCCTTCAATTTATCATATGTAATCTCTTTCTTTTCTAGCTTTATCAGTTCTTCCATAGTCTTCGCAAATTCCTGAATAGAAGTTGCAAGCACATCCTTGATTTCATTGCGTAAGGGCTTAAGACCATTTTTTAAATTGATGTTAGTTGACAATTTCAGTACGATGCTATGCTCTGAATCCCGCGTCACATCAAACCACTTGTTATTTTCATTTTCATACAAATCTCTAAGCAATCGTTTAAATTGCGGTGGAAATTCTATTTCCATATCCCACGCAATATTTGGTCCAGTAACTTCCTTTTCATGAAAAGACACCTCAATATTTTGATGCTTATTAGAATACCGCCCCATACTTATTTTAAGAGCAGTAACTAAAGAGTGAGATAAATCTCTATTTAAAAGATAAAAAGTAGCCAAAGCAATTGTTGCAGGAACAACTAAGGCTACAAGTACAGCCATATTAACAAAAATTGCTATTGCAGCAAGAACACCATATGCCAATCTTTTTGGCACGCCAGTTTCACTCTTTTTTGTCTTATCTTCCCCTACACTGTCTTGTGTCTTGCTGTTTGCTTGAAATCTACTGCATACGACTAATCCCAGTGCAGTAAAAGCAATATAAGGAAGCATTAAAACTGACAGAGCTAAATTTAATATTTTCTTTTCTGGGCAAGTTCTATTTATTTCCTTAAATATTTCGCTTGATATATTATACCAGGAAGTAAAAAAATCAGAGTTATAATCTTTATAATGAAATATACTGAGTGGAACGTTAAAATTAGCTAACGGCTCTTGTTCTTCCACAGCATCAAAAAATTCTTCTTCCTCTTCTGAAGTAGCAAGACCTAAATTATTCCCTTCTTCTACATTAGAAACAGCTTCCATAGCATCAAAAGACTCTTCCTCTTCCAAAGTAACATTGGAAATAGATTCTACTTTACCTAAATCATCACTGTTGTTATTCAAATTAACAACTTCCTCACAATCTACAACAGCATACATACCATAACCTTACCCCAATTACCCTAAGTATAGCACAAATGCTAACAATTTGCAACTATCAACAATCTAACTTAATACCAACAATTGAATCTTGGTATTCTTTAGAGTAAAAGTTGATTCCAATTTCTATATTAACCTCTAAAGATAAGGCTAGAGTTTGCTCTTTTATATATTCACTCCACGTATTTATTGCTTCCTTAATTTTCTCATCTTCTGTTTTGATTGTTACTCTAATTCTATCTGATATATGAAAATCAGCTTGTTTTCTAGTTTCTTGAATGAGCCTCACAATATCTCTCGCGAGCCCTTCTAGAATTAATTCATCATTTAGTTCAGTATTTAGAATGACAATCCCTTTATTGTTATCAAATACAGAGGAATATTCACTGTTTGCTTTTAACAATAGTTCATATTCGCCTTTTTCTATAATATAGTTCTCTGATTCGTCTCCTAGAAATATCTGCTCATTCTCAACTTGCTTCCATTTTCCCTCCTTGACATATTGAACTAGCTTCTTGATTTTGTCTGGAATTCTTTTCCCAAGCAGTGGGAAATTTAGCTTTAACTCTAGTGATGCAATATCTTCAAGTCTGTTTACTAACTCCAGTTTTTTTACATTTACCTCATCTTTTATCATCTCCTGGTACTCATTTGAATCTGCAGCACACTGGATCCCAGTGTCAGCTACTTGGATAACAGGAGAGAACTCTGGGATGACAGAAAACGGCTCACCTTCAAGAAAACTACAGGAAGACTGATGATAAATCGTCATACTACTAAGTGGTTGTCTGATACGTATGTTAAAAGTGTTTCTAATAGAGAGTGCAGAGTTACATATCTCTCTCACTAGATCCATTTTGGCAATGAGCTGACTATCAAACTTCTCTAATTGTGGAAAATTAGCCAAATGAACAGATGTTTCTTCATACTTAAGCCCTTGCCATATATTCTCTGTTATAAGTGGCAACAAAGGAGCTGCAGCTCTTAGTATGTAATAAAAAACCGTATATAGAACATTATAAGCATCAGTTTTATCCTGATCCAAATCACTTTTCCAAAAACGCTCGCGACTGCGACGAATATACCAATTATTTAGCACTTCAAAAAAGTTCATTAAAATTTTGCAAGCCTCTTGGGAGTTATAGCTGTTCATAGAAGCTTGGATACTTTCTACAGCTTCAAAACATTTGGAAATCATGTAGCGATCAATAGTACTTTGATAATCCTTACAAACTTCAGCTTTAATTCCATCTGCATTTGCATACATAGTAAAAAAGTGATAACTGTTCCAAATAGGTTTTATTACGTTTTTCAGAACATCTCGTATTGAGTTTCCTTCTTTATCAAGTAGCAAATTACCACCACAAACAATAGATCCAGAAAGCATAAGAAAACGCAGCGCATCAGAACCGTATCTATCAAAAACCTCCATTGGATCTGCATAGTTATTCAAACGTTTGGACAATTTTTGCCCTTTTACATCCAAAACAACACCGTGGCATATGCAGTTCTTAAATGGTTCCCTATCAAACAAAGCAGTAGACAATACAAAGAGCGTATAAAACCACCCCCTGGTTTGTGCTATGTACTCGGTAATAAAATCCGCAGATTCAAACCACTCCTTATTTTCAAACGGATAGTGGATTTGCGCAAATGGCATCGAGCCAGATTCAAACCAGCAGTCAAACACGTCAGGTACACGGCGCATAACTGATTTTCCTATTGGGTCATCAGGATTTGGTCTTGTTAAAGTATCGATAAATGGTCTGTGCAAGTCGTCTATTTTAACATTAAAATCTCTCTCCAGTTCTTCTATTGAACCATATACATCTACTCTTGGATATCTCGCATCGTCTGATTTCCATACAGGGATTGGTGTACCCCAGAATCGATTGCGTGAAATTGACCAGTCGTGTGCCCCTTCAAGCCATTTTCCAAATTGACCATCTCTAATGTGGTTTGGTATCCAATTAACTCTCTTATTTAGCTCTACCATTCTGCTTTTGAATTTTGTAACAGCAACATACCAAGAAGGCATAGTGCGATAGATCAAAGGAGTATCAGTTCTCCAGCAGTGTGGATAATTGTGAATATATTGCTCAGTCTTAAACCAACTCCCCTGCCCTTTCAATTTTTTTATTACTGTATCATTGGCATCAAAAACATGAACCCCTGCCAAATCTGAAACTTCAGCAGTAAATTTTCCACTGTTATCAATTGGACAAATAACTGGAATATCATGGCTTTGGCAAAGGTAAAAATCTTCCTCACCAAATCCAGGAGCAGTATGCACAACGCCAGTACCATCTTCTCCTGTAACATAATCAGCAATGAAAACGCGGAACGCATTTTTTGTATCTTTAAAGTAATCAAACAGCGGCTTATAGGAAAGGCCTGCAAGATCATTCGCTTCAAGTTTTATATTGCAGTTTTCATATGGAATATTGTTTTGTTCAGAGTGGCTGATAAATTTCTCTAGGTAACTTTCAGCAAAGATATATATTTCATTAGGTTGATTTGATGTCACTTCAGCATGCAAACATTTATTACCTTCCTGGATTCCAGCTTCACGCGCTGCCAAAGAGTGGACTGACACTGCACAATACTTGATGTCCTTTCCTATCGCCAAAGCTAAATTGCTCGGCAACGTCCATGGGGTTGTAGTCCAAGCAAGTAATTTGCACTTTTGTTCAATATTTTTAAATTGCTGTGGGTTTTCTAAAAGCTCAAATGCAACAGTTACAGCTTTGCTAGTCTTTTCCCTATACGCGTTATCAAGCCTTGTTTCAAAATTGGATAATGGAGTTTCGCAAGCCCAACTATATGGAACAACGCGTACTGATTCATATACTAAGCCCTTATCATAAAGCTGCTTAAATGCCCACATGACCGACTCCATGAATGATTTATCCATAGTCTTATAGTCATTGTGAAAGTCTACCCACCTTGCTTGCCTATTGACATACTTCTCCCATTCTGATGAAAATTTCATTACAGAAGTACGACAATGATCGTTAAATTTATCTATACCAAACTTCTCTATCTCAGTTCTACCAGATATTCCAAGTTCCTTTTCTGCACCCATCTCAGCCGGCAATCCATGGCAATCCCAGCCAAATCTACGTTCAACCCTTTTTTGAAGCATAGTTTGATATCTTGCAAATGCGTCTTTGATGAAACCAGTGAGTAAATGTCCATAATGCGGAAGTCCATTTGCAAACGGAGGCCCATCGTAAAAGACAAAACAATTATCCTTGGAACGTTCTTCAACTGACTGCTCAAAAACTTTATTTTCCTGCCAAAATTTTATGATTTCTTTTTCTAACGACGAAAAATCAGGACTACTTACTGTATCAGGATAATGCTTTGACTTCATGTTCGCTATGTAAAACTAAAGAATATAGGGCTTTCTGAAAAATTACAAATTCAAAAATATTTCCGTAGCTCACACCCCAACAAACTATTCTGCCGAGCTTCCAATACCTTTTTTTAAGTTTTACTTGCAGTTTTTATTGTTTTACTTAACATTAACCCAAGCTTTAGGGGTATTTTATGGATCAGAAGACAGATAAGTTTCCACAATTTTTAAAAATGTTGTGCTTTGTTGAAATGTGGGAACGTTTCTCTTACTATGGAATGAGGGCACTTTTGGTCCTATTTTTGACTTCTCACTTAGGTTTCACTGATGAGAGGGCCTTTACTATTTACTCATTATTTGCTGCAACAGGTTATGCTATACCAATACTTGGAGGTTTTTTAGCTGATAAGTTGATGGGATTCCGCAACATGGTGTTGCTTGGAGGGATAGTGATGATAGCAGGTCATGCTTGCATGTCATTGGTTAAGTTTGAACCAGGTTTATTATATTTAGGTTTATCTCTAATAGCCATAGGTACTGGTATGTTTAAAGGGAACGTAACTAACTTACTTAGTTCATGCTATGGCAAAGACGATCCTGAACGTAGCAGAGGCTTTACTTTATTTTACGTAGGTGTGAATATTGGAGCAATATTGGCTTCTATTTCATGTGGTTATGTAGCCCACTTGTTTGGCTGGCACTACGGCTTTGGTTTAGCTGGTATTGGGATGTCTATAGGGCTAATCTTTTTTCTCAAATTTCAGAATCTTTTAGGAGATAGCGGCCTTTCTCCTTATCCAGAGCTTATGAATAAGCGCATATTAGGGATTAAAATTTTTGGTATAGTATTGATAGGAAGCTTTCTGTCATCATCAATAATTGCTAAAATGCTTATACATAGTGAATTTTTTACTAATATGCTCATATTTATTGGAATAACAGCTCTGGGCATATTTATTTATATAATATCTAAATTATCAGCAGAACAAAGACGAAAATTAGTGGCATTATCTATTCTTGTGGTATTTTTCTTGTGTTTTTTTGCTTTAGAAATGCAGCTTGGCTCTTTGGTTAACTTATTCACCGAAAGAAACGTTATTAACAATGTATTAGGTATAACAATCCCAGCTTCAGTTTCTCAAGCCATAAATCCTTTGTCAATTATAATATTTGGCTTTCTTTTTGGAACATACATGAAGTTTAAGCAAAAATATGCAACTTCCATGTTTACCCTTGGCCTTCTGACAATGGCTATGTGTTTTTTCACACTGTACATAGGATGTTTAAACTCTAACATTGAAGGTAAAGTAGAATACTTATATTTAATAATTGCTATCTCCTTTATGGGACTGGGAGAATTATGTATTGCTCCATTAGTCCAAGAACAAGCAACTACACTAGCCCCCAAAAACCTTAGAGGAGTAGTGATGGGTATAGTAATGCTGTCATTAGCGTTTTCTAACCTAGCCGGAGTTGCAATATCAAAATTTATGTCAGTTCCTTCAGTAAATGGTAAAATAAATTATTTAGAATCTTTAGAAATATATAAAGAGGGTTTTTTAAAGGTGGGAATATTTAATTTAATGCTCGTTATTGTATTTTTATTCTTCTTCAATTTTATACATAAAGTTGTTACTAACTCATCTTGTACAAAAAATTGATATAGGTAAGCTCAAATTTGTAGGTTTAAGGTACCCGTTCAGCAGAGGTAGCAATTAAACTTTGTAACTTTTGAAAAAGATTATGATTGCATTTTTTCAATACTCTTTGCTTAAGATTTATATTTAACGCTGCTTAAAATCAGTGAAATGCACACCCCAGCAAACTACTCTGCCGAGCTTCCAACACTTTCACATTTACTATTTTGTCCCTGTATTTATCTTCAGAATCATCAATGCACACTGATTGCATATATGGGCTTTTACCAATAATTTGGTTTTGGTGTTTACCTTTTTTATCGCTAAATAGAACAGGTATAGTTTTACCTACCATACTCTGGTTAAACTCAAGTTGTTGCTTACTAATTAATTTCTGTAAACGAAGAAGGCGCTCTGTTTTAACCTCTTCTGGTACTTGATCTTTTCTTTCCGCTCCCGGTGTGCCTGGTCTTGGGCTGTATTTAAAACTATAAGCCTGAGCATATCTAACTTTTTCTACTAATTTCATAGTTTCTTCAAAATCTTTTTCGGTTTCTCCAGGAAAACCAACAATAAAATCAGAAGAAAATTCGATTTCAGGTTTCAATTTGCGAAATCTGTCTATTATTTCCAAATACTCCTCTGCAGTGTGTTTCCTGTTCATCGCGTGCAATATTTTATTCGAACCAGACTGCACAGGCAGGTGAACAAACGGCATGAGCTTTGGCTCTTCCGCATGTGCCAAGTAGAGAGATTCATGCATATCTCTTGGATGAGAAGTTGTATAACGAATCCTCTCTAGCTTTTCAATTTTAGCAATATGACTAATTAATTTTCCTAAATCCCACACTTCCCCTTCGCACTCCCCATGGTAAGCATTGACGTTCTGACCAAGCAAATTGATCTCATTTGCCCCATTTGCAACTAATTTCAATGCTTCACGAAATATTTCATTCACTGGCCGTGAATACTCAGCTCCACGAGTATAGGGCACTACACAAAACGTACAAAATTTATCACAACCCTCTTGTATGGCAAGAAACGCAGAAGACCCCTGGCTATTGCCATAGCATTCATCTGGCAATTTATCAAACTTTGCAACTTCAGGAAAATCAGTGTTTATTACATGACCTTTACTTCTGCTTGCTTTGACTATCAGCTCCGGTAAGGTAGCGATACTCTGCGGACCAACAACAATATCAACAAAAGGAGCCCTTCTGAACACTTCTTCTCCCTCTGCTTGCGCTACACACCCAGCCACCACTATAGTCATTTCTTTTCGTAACGAATGAATCTTCCCAAGCTCTGAGTAAAGTTTTTCTGCTGCCTTCTCTCTAATGTGACAAGTATTCAGTATCACTAAATCGGCTTTCCCTGCATCACTAACAACGTTGAACCCCAAAGGTTTAATTACATTTTCCATTAAAACGGAGTCATAAACGTTCATCTGACAGCCGTAAGTTTTAATATATAGGCCTTTCATATTTGGTATGTCTTTTTCAAAATTTCTTCACCCTACACGTAAATGTCTAACAGACCAGCGCGTGACGCTAGTGAACTTGCTAGCACAATAGATTTTGACAAAATTATACGAAAAACTGGATCCCAGTGTCAAGCACTGGGATGACAAGAAAGGGAGCACTGGAATTTTTATTTCAGTATTGTACATTAGCCATGCATCTGAACAGATACGAGCTTTCTGCTTTTTTTGGGTAAGGTCAGTCAAAAAGGTTTTACAACAACCATAATAACTATAACTATTATCAATACTGTAACTGCTTCATTTAAAACGCGAAAATAAATATGTGACTTCTTATTCGAACCCATTGCAAAATTTTTCCTATATTTTGCAAGTAGCATATGAATAATTAACATCAAAAGTATTGCAAATGCTTTTACATGAAACCATCCTTCACGATATGCTTCCCTAATAACCATTAGTGTAATTCCAAGACCAAGTGAGAAAAGCATTGCAGGGTTTATGATATATCTAAGTAGCCTCTTTTCCATTGTTTGAAGCAAGCTATCATTTTCCGATCCCGGTTTTACAGTTGCATGGTAGACATAAAGCCTGGGTAAATAAAGCATACCTGCCATCCACATGATAACAGAGATAACGTGAAAAGCCTCAAGCCAGTGGTAATAGTTCATTAGCAAAAATTTAAAATTCCTGGTATTGTGTTAGTTTAATGAAAAAGAAATCGATATGAAAGCAGAAAATTTCACTAAAGAACAGATAATTGGATTCTACAGGAAAATGCTACTCATACGCAAATTTGAGGAAAAAGCAGGACAATTATATGGGATGGGATTAATAGGCGGGTTCTGTCACCTATCAATAGGACAAGAAGCAGTTGCAGTTGGAACTCAAGCTGCATCAAAATTAGGTGACGCTTTTATCACAAGTTATAGAGACCATGGCTTAATGCTCGCATGTGATTCTGATCCAAATGTTGTAATGGCAGAGCTTACCGGCAAAGAAACAGGATGCTCGAAAGGTAAAGGTGGTTCGATGCACGTATTTGACGTTGAAAAAAAATTCTTCGGCGGGCATGGAATAGTGGGAGCACAAGTTCCAATTGGCACAGGAATAGCATTTGCTAATAAATATAAGAAAAAAGATAATGTGGTATTTACATATTTTGGCGACGGTGCTGCAAATCAAGGACAAGTATATGAATCGTTTAATATGGCATCTTTGTGGGAGTTGCCTGTGGTTTACATCATAGAAAATAATGAATACGCAATGGGAACCTCCGTGCAAAGGTCAACTTTAGTAACAGAGTTATATAAAAGAGGAGAAAGTTTTGGTATTCCTGGAAAACAAGTTGATGGAATGGATTTTTTCTCTGTTTATGAGGCTACAAGCGAAGCAGCGGAACACACACGCAGCGGAAAAGGGCCTATCCTGCTTGAAATGAAGACATATCGATATCGCGGTCACTCAATGTCAGATCCTGCTACTTATCGCTTAAAAGAAGAAGTTGAAGATATGAAGCAAAATCATGACCCTATAAGCACTTTAAAGAAATACATGACAGATAATAAAATGGCTTCAGAAGAAGAGTGCAAAGTAATTGATAAGGAAATACGTGATTTAGTAAAAAAGTCGGAAGATTTTGCCAAAAATAGTAAAGAACCAAGCGTTGATGAGCTGTATACTGATGTTTATAAATTTGTTAGCTAATTTTTTTATCCAGAACTGTACAAACATTGTATAGTAAACGATGTCATCCAAATAGCTCCTTCTCCCGTCATCCAAGTGCCCTCCTTTTTTTGTCATCCCAGTGCTCTGACTACTTGGATCCAGCTGAGTTGGTGAGTATAAAAGTATAGCTAACGCAAGCTCTACGTCATGCCGCCGCGAACCGTCATACCGCGATTCATTCGCGGTATCTCTAGATCCCGCTAACAAGCAGCGGGATGACGGTTGTCAGGCTAGCTGTCATCTCAGTAGTCTCCTTCTCCTGTCATCCGAGTAGCTGACACTGGTTCCTTTATGACGGCAGTAGCCCCTTCGGTGTCATTCCAGTGCTTGACACTGGAATGACACCAATAATTGACATTTCACTAGATATTCATTATAAATAATGGAATGCTACAAAGTATAAAAACCATATTAATAGAAGACGATAACGTTAGGCTGGATAGGTACATCAGAAGAATCTTTCCTGATCTAAAGCAATCTGTAATTGAAAAATCTTTAAGGAAAGGATTAATCAAAGTTGATGATTGCAAAGCAAAGTCCAGTGATAGAGTAAATTCTGGGCAAACTATAACGCTGAAGCACTTGAATTATATTGAAAACGCTAATTCTGATCGCAAATATAATGAAAAGTTAGTGAATCTACTAAGAGAGAACATATTATATGAAGACGAATATATACTAGCTATAAACAAACCCGCAGGGGTCATCGTTCAAGGTGGCGTAAAAGTAAAGATTAGCATGAGTGATTTGCTTGACCAAATAAGAGAGGGAGAAACATTTAAAATTGTCCATAGGCTAGATAGAGATACGAGTGGAGTGATAATATTCGCACGCAACGCTAATGTTGCCAGATACCTTATGGAAGAATTTAAAGGACGAAGAGTAAAAAAAACTTATTTAGCATTAACTTCTGGCATACCGAGCAAGGATAGTGGAACAATAGACTATCCATTGGTGAAAAAATATGTTTCAGGTCAAGAAAAAGTGGTCGTTGATGAAAATTCACCTCAGAATGCCACTACGCATTTTTCAATTATAGCAAAATCCAAACACAATGTTGCTTATTTAAAATTACAACCAATTACCGGCAGAACCCATCAGTTACGTGCACATTTAGCTCATATAAATTGCCCTATTCTTGGTGACGGTAAATATGGTGGTAAAAAAGCTTTTATTGATGGGATAGCAAATAAAATTCACCTTCATTCGCATTCTTTATCTTTAAAACTGCCAAACAATAAAGAAATCACTATCACCGCTCCTATCACTAAACACATCGAAAAATCCATTGAAGCGCTATTTTTCGACTGAAACGATTTCACCAATCAACTTTTCTGTCTTTGGCTTTAATTTGAAGCACAGATATTAGGCTAATTAATGCGCAGGCAGTAAGATAAATGCCTGCTGCAAGTTTTGTTTCGGTTTTTTCTATAAGCCACATGCATATGTATGGAGAAAGGCCACCAAAAATTCCTGCAGATATATTATTTGCTAAGCTTACGCCAGTGCATCTTACTTTTGTTGGAAACAGTTCACAAATAACAGAACCATATATTCCAAAAGATGCACCTACTGGTATAGTAATCAATAAGTAAGTTATTATTACGACATAGTGGTTAACGGAAGATAATAATGGTAATACACATGTACCAATCAGAGATAGCATAATCAGTACAGGAATCATTGCGCGTTTTCTTCCAACTTTATCAGATAAAATTGCAAAAAGTACCGCAGATGCTGCAAATACAACCTGTATTACTATCCTCATTAAATCTTTAACACTAATAGATAAAATAACTAGCTCTTTTATTGATATATTATAAAACATTATTGCTGCGTAGACAATTGCATTCTGAGCAATTCCCAGATTGATTGAAATAATAAGCGGTCTTTTATAGTTTCTTACTAGTTCTAACAATGGTGAATGTGCTAAATTATTAGCGTACTTATTAGTTTTATATGCTAAGCTTTCTTTTAATATGTACCTAGTTAAAAAACCTATTGTCCCCAAAAAAAAGCAAAAATAAAAAAGCAACTTCCATCCCCATATTTCATAGTTCTCACCTGTAACTCTTTTGCAGATAAATATCATTGTTATGCATAAGAGCGTTCCAAGGGCTCCGCTAAAGGGCTTCATACTTCCTAAGAAACCTAGATTTTTTTTATCTTTTGAATGCTCTATCGTAAATGCTGTATTAATGCTTGTTTCACCTCCTGCAGTTATTCCTTGCACTATTCTACAAAACACAAGCAATACAGGTGAAAGCAACCCTATTTCTTTATACCCAGGTATAATTCCCATAATTGTGGATGATATTGAAATTAATATTACTGAAGTAAGTAAAGTCTTTCTTCTGCCATACTTATCTCCCATATAACCAAAAATTACTGCACCAATTGGTCTAAACGCAAAACCAATTGCAAAAACACCAAGGAATTTGAGTGTACTCAAATAATGATCTTCTGATGGGAAAAAAACGTTGATGATTGTATCTGTTAATACTCCAAAAAGAGTGAGTTCATACCACACAATCATGTTACAGATCATGCCCGATAGTATTGCTTTTTGGATATTATTCATGGTCTTTCAATTTAACATAACCTAATATATCATTAACCGGTGCTCCTTGCTATAAAATTTTTCATTCAATAACCTTCAAGGATAATTCACGTAAATGCTTATCCTCCACCTTGGAAGGAGCACCCATTAGAACATCTTCACCTTGCTGGTTCATAGGAAAACAGATTACTTCACGAATATTTGGCTCATCAGCAAGCAGCATAACTATTCTATCAACTCCTGGTGCTATTCCACCATGAGGAGGAACACCAAATCTGAATGCACGTACAAGTGCACCGAATCTTGTATCAACTTCTCCCCGGCTATAACCTGCAATGGCAAAAGCTTTATACATGATATCCAGTTTGTTATTACGAATCGCCCCACTTGACAGTTCTATTCCATTGCAAACAAGATCATATTGGTAAGCAAGGATATCCAGTGGATTTTTGTCCTCTAAATCTTTCAGACCACCGTGTGGCATGGAGAATGGGTTATGAAAGAAATCGATTTTTTTACTTTTATCGTCATATACAAAATATGGAAAATCAATGATCCAACAAAACTTGAAGATATTATCATCTATAAGACTGAGTTCTGACCCTAAAAGAGTGCGTACTTTTCCTGCAATGTTTGCCGCCTCATTCTCTTTGTCAGAAGCAAAAAATACACTATCTCCTGGCTCTATGTTTGTTGCTTCTCTTATGTGGTTTAGCCTATTTTCATCAAGAAATTTAGCAATTGGGCCTTTCGCAGTTCCATCTTTATCAAACGTTATATATCCGAGACCCTTAGCACCGAATTCTTTTTGCGCATGTTCTATCTTTTTATCAAAGAAGCTGCGTGGTTCCTCTGCTGTTTTAGGTGCAGGGATGGCTCTCACTACCATACCACGCTCAATATTGCTTTTGAAAATATTGAACCCTGAATCACGGAAAATTTCTGTAACATCGCTGATTAATAGTGGATTACGCAAATCTGGCTTGTCAGAACCATACTTAAGCATTGCCTCTTTGTATGTAATGCGTGGAAAATCTTTATCGACAGACTTGCGAGAAAATTTGGCGAACACTTTATATAAAGCAGATTCAATAACGTCAAATATGTCCTCTTGAGTCACAAAAGACATTTCAAGGTCTAGCTGGTAAAATTCCCCAGGAGAGCGGTCAGCCCTTGCATCTTCATCACGAAAACACGGTGCGATTTGGAAATATTTATCAAACCCTGAGACCATGAGCAACTGTTTGAAAATCTGCGGAGCTTGTGGCAATGCATAGAACTTGCCAGGATTTAGCCTGCTTGGCACTAGGTAGTCGCGTGCTCCTTCAGGAGAGGAAGCAGTGAGTATTGGAGTTTGAATCTCTAAAAATCCTCGCTCTATCATGAGCTTGCGGAGCTCTGCAATAATTTGTGAGCGCAAAATAATATTGTTGCGGACTTTTTCACGTCTTAAGTCAAGAAATCGATATTTAAATCTCATGTTTTCTGGGTATTCTTGCTCGCCGGTAATGCTTGCCAATATACTTCTTTCTTCTTTTGCTATTTCTTCATCAAAGTGGAACTCAACTTCCGACTCAACGCGCAAATTGTTGACTATCACCTCGATTTCTCCGGTAGAAATAGAGCTGTTTACCGTATCTTCAGTTCTAGCTTCAACTATTCCTGTAACAGTAATTACACTCTCCAATTTTAAATTTGATATCTCATCAAAAAAGTCTTTGTCATTATTAAATACTAGCTGAGTGATTCCGTAGAAGTCTCTTAAATCAACAAAAATTAGGTTACCATGGTCGCGCTTACGATATAACCATCCAGAAAGGGTAACTTCCTTTTCTACGTCGTTCTTCCTCAGTTCATTGCACGTATGAGTTTTACAGCAGTTCATATTTGTTTTACTTCTAAATTCTTTAAGAAGTATAGAAATAAACCTTATTACATACAAGCCCGTTCGTCAGATATTTGCGCAATTTTCGAAATAGAGCAGTACTGCTTTTATATTGTCTTTACCCGCAAAAAAATTGCACAATTTCTATAATTATGGTATAATAGCAAGGGTATTTTTAATGAATTAGATACAGGAAATGCCACTTACACAGATCATATTATATAGCGTAACATTACTTGCTGTAGCTGCAGTATTTCTCTTTTTGAGAAAAATATACAAAAATCGCATTAGAAAAATCATATTTCCTAGAAAAGTTTTTAAAGAAGAGTGGGAAGAAGACAGAAAATTCAATGAATTATATCAAAAAAATAAGCAAAAAGAGTTGATGAAACAACAAGAAACGCTACGCGAGAAACAAAAAGATGTGCAAGTTTATAAAGAAGATCCAGAAATAGTTGACATAGCAAAACCGGTAGGTAAATGGACAAAGATGGTTATGATGGGTAATGGTTTAATGCAGCGTTTTGCACAATTGATACATAGAGAAGGCGGACAGAAAGGATTTTGGGAGCTGTTTGTAAAAGCTCAGGCTTCAACTCAAGGTAAACATAAGGGGAAGGGCAGATAATCCATGCTTGAATGTGAAAATTTATCCTGCGCTCGTAATAATAAGGTACTATTTAAGAATCTCAGTTTTAAAGCTGAGCTAAAATCAAAGATTCTAATCACTGGTCCAAATGGTAGTGGTAAAACCAGCTTAATTAGAAGTTTATCTGGACTTTTACCGCCGGTATCAGGCAATATAAGGCACTGCGGAAAAGATATATATGATGATCCAAAATCCTATATACCTTCTATGGTCTATATAGGCCATAAGAATGCCTGTAAAGATAGCTTAACTGTTGCTCAAAACGTAGAATTCTGGGCAGGAATACGAAATACTAGAGAATTGATTGTGGCAGCTATTTGTTGCTTGCAGTTGCAACCTGTACTTAATATTAGATATGGCGAACTTTCTGCAGGCTGGAAAAGGAGAGTTGCGCTTGCTCGCCTCTTGATTTCTAATGCAAACGTTTGGCTGATAGATGAACCATTTTGTAATCTTGATAGTGCAACGTGTGAATTAGTGCTGAACTTAATCTCAATACGCTCTGAGCAAAATGGTATAGTAATTATTACAGGGCATAGCTCTACAGAGCAATTGTGTGATTTTACAACGATTGATATACGCGATTTCAATAGACTTCTTGCATAGTTTTTGGCAGCACGTTAACAACCATTAGAAACGAAAAGACTTCCTTGACACCCTTCGCCAGTCCCCTTATCATGAAACTGAAGCTATTTATTTATCTTCAGTCTGTGCAGATAAAACGACAAAAAAACTTAGTATATCTGGTGTGTCATGTTTAATTTTTTGCACTATGTGCACCTTATGTCTTTATAAAACTTCTAGCTATACAAGCTGAAACGCGCTGTTCAAGACATCACCCAACGTCAAATTTTAAAATAGAGAGTGAATAACTAGCACGGGTTTTCTTTGCCTTTTTTTCATTTGGTAAATTTCTTAAATATTTATGGCTAAACGACAACCGTCATCCCGCTACTTGTTAGCGGGATCTAGAGATACCGCGAATGAATCGCGGTATGACGGTTAATTATTCTGCGGCGGTATGACGTAGAGCTCGCGTTAGCTATACTTTTATACTCACCAACTCAGTATCCAATCTGGATCCAAGTAGTCAGCTACTTGGATGACAACCTGTTGAGGCTGCGCTTACACATTCCACTTTCTATGCTCACCAAACAAATTTGCTTACTCGCAGCAAAATTTTCTGGATCCAAGTAGTCAGCTACTCGGATGACATCTTTGTGTTTGAGGCAAAACCAGCTATAACATTTCTTCGCAAACAAATGTTCGTACAGTTGTGCGCGTGATGCTGGAATCTAGACAACAATTAGATCCTATTGTCAAGCAATAAGCTACATGTGCTATTTATTTAGTAGATTAAATATGAAGTTTAAAACTCTGCTATTGACTTCCTGTAGAACTAGTGAAAACCAAACTTGCTTAAAACCACTTAATTAGTTATAGTTATAAGTTTAGGTACAGTAAAATGACAGCTTTTGTCCCCTTGATTATTTTTTTAATCTTGTATCTTGGAAGTGGTGCTTATTTTTCTTTTATCGGAACTGATAATCCACTTCATCAGGTTTCACCAGTAATCTGCTTATTACCAGCACTATTTTTTGCTGTCTCACGTGGTACAAATAAAATTCAGCATAACATCGATACTGTTATCAAGGGCATGGGTGACAAAAACACCCTTACTATGTGTTTAATTTTTTTATTTTCTGGAGCATTTTCTGCGGTGACTCAATCAATCGGTAGCGCAGACACTGTTGCTAATTTAATTCTTAATTTCCTTCCAGCAAGATTACTGCTGCCTGGAGTATTTTTGGCTTCTGCTTTTATTTCAACTGCAATTGGCACATCTATGGGAGTTGTTGCGCTGATGGTACCTATAGCTGTTAATCTGGCAAAAAGTGGAGCTTTTGGTCTCGAAATAGGAACTGCAACTGTAGTAGGTGGTGCCGTGTTTGGCGATAACCTTTCGATGATATCTGATACCACCATTGCATCTGTTTCTTCACAGGAAGCTTCAGCAAAAGATAAACTTAAAATGAACTCTAAAGTTGCACTTATTGCCAGCATTATAACACTCATCTACCTAGCAGTTGCCTCAAATAGTACAAAAATTATTTCTATATCAAATTTAGATTATTATTCTATAATAAAAATTATTCCTTACATTTCTTTAATAATCATGGGGCTGCTTGAAGTCGCCACTTTAGTAACAATAACTATAAACATAATTATTGCTGGTGTGCTAGGAATAACTTTTTTTGACTATGCTATCATTCAATTTCCTCATGACGTGTATGACGGTTTCAAAAAAGTAAACGAAATAGTGATATTTGCTCTATTTATCGGTGGATTGAGCCATATAATGTACAAGCAAGGTCAAAAAGCGTTGCATAAACTCATCGATGAAAGCAATATCACAAAAACTAAAGCTGAATTTGTGATAGCAGGAATTGCGTCTATGTTTACTACCTTAGTTGCCAATAATACCATTGCTATTTTACTAAGTGGTGGCATTGCAAAAAGGCTTGCACAAAAACACAGTATTGCGCCACATCGCAGCGCATACTTATTAGATGTTTTTGCTTGTGCTACAAAAGGTATCTTACCTTATGGTTCCCAACTATTGCTAGCAGGTAGCATCGCCTCTGTATCACCTATTTCTTTATTAACACAGGTATATTATTGCTTTATTCTAGCGGCAGTTACAATAGGCGAAATAATCATCAACAGCAGAAAAGAGAAACATTGTGCGGCTGCAACTTAGAGTTTCTCTTTTTTTACCCATAAGGAACGGAATTACTTGACACCCTTCGCCAACCCCCTTATCATGAAACTGAAGCTATTTATTTATCTTCGCAATCTGTGCAGGTTAATGACAAAAAACTTAGGGTATTTGGCGTCTCATGTTTAATTTTTCGCACTACGTGCATCGCATGTCTTTAAAAATTTTTAGGTTTTTATCTATATAAGCCGAAACGCGCTTACAAAGCGTTTAAGACAGTAAAAAACGTCAAATTGACAAGGGAGAATTTGAATGCTAGCTACTACGGGGTTTCTTTGCCTTTTTTCCTGCTTAGTAAATTTCTTAAACACTTGCGGTGTAGGTTAGTTGCAAGTTAAAAGCAGCTAAATCGCTCTTAATCAAGCGTTTTAGAATAAAAAAAACGCCGATATTTTAGTACATAGTAAATAGCCAACCACCATGGGGCTTCTTTTGCCTTTTTTTTATTTGGTAAATTTCTTAAACATTTATAGTTACAATTTAAGAGCCCGTAAAGGGTGTCATTCCAGTGCCCCTGTGATGTATTCCAGTGCTTGACACTGGAATACAGTTTTCCATATAATCTCATCGAAAATGTTGTAACCACTTTCCATGCTAGTTTGCTTGTGAACAAGCAAACTTTTCTGGATCCCAGTGTCTGGGCACTGGGATGACAAGAGAAGGTACTAGCCTGACACCCTGACAACCGTCATCCCGCTGCTTGTTAGCGGGATCTATGCTAATGCCCTTTTATTCTTTCAATTATGTTATTTCCATTTAAATCTGTCTGTTCCGCAACTTCAGTGAATACAGTTGAATACTCCCTAAAACTGATCGTCATAACTTTACCCTACTTTGAATAATATTTTGATCATTACATATTGTAACAAAAAAAAATCAACTCATTTCTTCTAACGGCTCTATATTAAAGATAGAAAGTCCAGAAGCAATGACGTGTGCTAAGGCTTGGACAAGTTGCAGCGGTGAGATCTTTCTTATATTTTTAATTGTGTAATCTCCTGTGTTTGTAAATGTTTTTTCTATGCCCCACTGCAGTAATAAGTACTCTGCGCTCTGAATGATTTATGCTGTAAATTATACAGTAGTTGCTAACCCTTATCCTATATTGCCCTCTAAAGCTATGACATAAAGGCTTTCCTAGATTAAAAGGATCAACTGTAAGGCGTTTCTTTATGGCCTCCTGAACCATTAATTTAATCTTTGCCGGAAGAGCTGGAATTTCTTTTTCAATAACATTTTTTAAGAATTTTATAGTGTAAGTTTTATTTCCAGATGTTTTCATCATCCTCTACTTCTTCTTCACCTTCAGAGAGGCGATCGTCAGCTATTTTGGATAGCTCTACATCTTCTTCGAACTCTTCTTCCACTAAATCTACTAAAACTTCAGGAATAGTTTTATTTTGAGTCTCTGCCATTTCTGTAAGATACTGAGCCAATTTACTGTCAAAACTTACATTAACATTGAGCTTTTTTTGACTGTGAGCCATATATTAACCAGAAAATACTACTATAAACTATAACATTTTTACTTAATTTTGTCAACTTCTCTATTCGTTGAAAAAACAATCTTGCATAAAAAAATCAACTCATCTCTTCCAAAGGCTCTATATTGAAGATAGAAAGTCCAGAAGCGATGACGTGTGCTAAGGCCTGCACGAGAAACATTCTTGCAGCGGTGAGGTTTAAGTTGTCTTCCAGTATGAAACGCATGTTTAAATCACTCTTGCCATACCCCCATAAAACGTGAAACGCTTCTGCAACTTCAAGTAAGTAGAAAGTAATTCTGTGTGGCTCACAAAGCCTTGCTGCAATTTCTACCACATCTGGCCACTTTGCTAAGGTTTTTATGAGGAAGAGCTCTCCACCTGTCCTTAAAAGTGAAGGATCTGCTGTTGGGAGCTCTTTTGGAGCATTACGCATTAACGAATGAGCACGAGCATGCGCATATTGCACGTAAAAAATAGGGTTGTCTTTTGACTGTTCTTTAACTTTAGCAAAATCAAAGTCCAAGACCATATCATTCTTGCGTGTTAACATTATAAAACGAGTTATGTCCCTGCCAACTTCTTCCACTACATCTCTTGCTGTTAGGAAGTTTCCTGATCTTTTGGACATTTTAACTGGTTTGCCATTCTCGAAAAAATTCACGATATTATGCAGTTTTACCTCTATTTTTGCTTGATCATCACTGAGCGCAGAGACGACTGCTTTGAGCCTTTTGACGTAACCACCGTGGTCACTACCAAGCTCTACGATCATATTGTTAAAACCACGTGATATCTTGTCAAAATGGTAAGCAATATCCGAGGCAAAATAAGTCCAGCTACCCCCATCTTTCTTCAATGCGCGGTCAACGTCGTCACCAAATTTTGTAGAGCGAAATAACATTTCTTTTCTGGAAGTCCAATTTTCACTTTCTTTGCCTTTTGGTTTCTCCAGGTACCCTTCATACACTAGACCCTTGTCAGACAATATCTTTATACTCTCTTCAATTTTGCCACTTTTTTGTAGCTCATACTCTGAAGTAAAAACATCATGATTTACTCCAAGTAAGTTCATGTCTTCCTTTATGATTTCTAAGATAGAACTTAAAGTATAGTCTCTAATCACTTGATTATCTTGCTTTTCTAGAAGCTCTGCGCCATATTTTTTGGCCAGCCCAGTCCCTATTGGTTTTAAATATTCACCTGGGTATAAACCTTTTTCGATGCTGATTTTTTCTCCCAGAGCTTCCTTATACCGCAAATATACTGACCGAATTAGCGTATCTATCTGCGCTCCAGCATCATTAATATAGTATTCCTTAGTAACTTTATAACCAACTTTTTTCAATAAATTTGCCAGAACGTCACCAAATACTGCCCCTCTTGCATGACCAATATGCAGTGGACCAGTTGGATTTGCAGATACAAATTCAACATTAATGGCCTGATTGTTCCCTATATCTAGGGTGCCAAACTCTGTTTTTAGCTCATTTATTTGTTTTAAAATCCCATGCCATACTTTTATTTTTAAGTGTATGTTGATGAAACCAGGGCCCGCTATTTCCACTTTTGCAACTTCATCAAAAAGTTCAAATTCTTTGGCTAAAACCTCTGCAATTTCAATGGGATTCTTCTTTTCATGCTTTGCGAGCACCATAGCAACGTTTGTGTAAATGTCTCCATGTGCTCTGTTACTTGGGGGTTCTACGATAAAGTTTGTTGTATCTGTATTTATAATACCCCTTTGCTTCAACTCGTTTAATTTACTCAAAATTAAGGAAGAAGCCCTTTTGAAAATGTTCATCAACTAGAAAAACTATGAAAACCTCCAACAATATAGCGAATAAGTGGGGCTAGTTGAAGGTTTATCTTAACTATTTTATCTTCCTGGATCAGAGTTTATATTAAGTCGTTGCCGTAACCATGGTAAGAGAAAGCCATACCTTCGCTGTAACCATCATTACCAGCATCAGGCTCTTCAACATCATCAGTTACTACCTGATCTTCAGTTGTGATTTTATCCTTGATCGTCTCGTCTACACCCTCATCACTATAAGAAAATTTGTTAGTATATGAATAGCGATTATTGATTTTATCACTATAGTTATGTTTTAACATAGAGACCTCCTATACAGTCAAAATTGGAATTACATTAAGATAGAACAAGTTATGAATATAACGTGAATGAAAGAAACTACAGATCACGAAATTTCCGGATAACTATGGAACCATTATAAAATAATAAAATTAAAAATTTAATAATTTTAATTATAAATCTAGCATATCAACTAACGGTATGATTTAAATTTTCTTTCAATTCCACTGTATCTTCGCCAGTTTTGCATATAGCCCGTCTTTACTTATTAGAGAGTCATGAGTGCCTACTTCTTCTACTTTTCCATGATTAATTACTATAATCTTGTCAGTCTTGAGTGCGGTTGATAGCCTGTGTGTAATTACGATTGTTGTTCTGTTTTGCATTAACTTGCTCAATGCTTTTTGCACGAGGTTCTCACTTTTGTAATCAAGGGCAGAGGTTGCTTCATCCAGTATTAAAACCTGAGGGTTTTTGAGTATGGCTCTTGCTATTATAATACGCTGTTTTTGTCCTTCAGAAAGTTTTAATCCTCTTTTTCCTACAAATGTATCAAATTTATCAGGCAGCTTATCAATAAATTCCATCGCATAAGCACCGATAGCTGCTTGCTTCACTTCCTCATATTCAGCACCCGGTTTGCCATATAGTATATTTTCCATTATTGAGCAAGAAAATATCATGTGATCTTGTGGCACTAAGCCAAACAACGATCTGAGGTCATTTAGCGCAATTGACTTAATATTGTACCCATCGATAGTAATGCTACCTTTGTTTGGATCATGAAAACGGAGCAGAAGCTTTAAAATGGTGCTTTTACCACTGCCAGATGGTCCAACAATTGATACTGCTTGACCTGCCTCTATAGAAAATGATACGTTATTTAACGCTGGCTTATCAGACTGAGATTCATAAAAAAATGTTACGCCATTAAACGAAATTCCTTTTTGAACACTACAAATTTTTATAGGATCATCGGGATCTGCTATAGAGCTTTTCATATTTTTAAATTCAAATAAACGCTCTACTATTCCAAGACCTCGTTGTAAATCACTGATATTATCGCTCAAATTATTTATAGCTCCTGCCGCAAGCGCTGAATAAAACACAAATGAGGAGAGTTCTCCAATAGTTATATTATTGCTTAAGACTTCTTTAATACCAAAAAAGAGCAAAACAACTAGTGAACCTATCACACACGTGATAACTAGAGTTACTAAAATAGCACGCAAGAGTACTAATTTTACGTATGATTTTGATACTGAGTTTAAATACTCTTTAAAACGGGTTTTTTCATTTTCTTCGAGTACAAACGACTTGATAGTCACTATAGATCTAAAATTTTCCTCACTAAATGACGCAAGCTCACTTAATTTATCCTGGGCAAAGCGTGCATAGCTACGCACTTTTTTTCCAAGTGAGGTCATGATAATGAGTAGTATAGGTATTATTGCGGCTGCATACGCAGTTAGTTGTATATTTGTATATAATAACATGGCAACACTACCAATCAGAATCACAAAATTTCGTAATATGGTTAGTAAGCTGCTGTTTATTATTGATTGCAGCACAGAGGTATCAGTAATTAACGCTGAGATAACATCTTGTACACCTGTGTTCTCAAAGAAACTTGGCTGCAAGTCAGTGATACTGCTATATAAGTCATATCTGATTCTTGCGATAACTTTCTCGCTGCCAATGCCAATGAAATATAACCGAGTAAATGCAGTGAGAGAAATGGCTAAAACTATAAGTATTGCAACTAATAGTTTGGTAGTAAAATCGTGCTCTGTGCCAGAATCAATTATATTGCTTAAACCTCTGCCAAAGAGGAGGATCGTTAAGGCTGAAAATAAAACTGCAATAAAAGCTATGATGAAATAAGATAGATTAGGCTTTATATAGTAAAATAACTGCCTAATATTAGATCGCATCTTATTTTAAAGTTTCTAAAGTTAAGTATATAGATTTTAGTTTCAGGGGAAAGGGGAAAGGTGTAGTATGAAGCAATTTAGGTTCTGCAGCTGTTGTGATTTTAGTCCACCAAGAAAGGGTAGTAGCTCGCAGAAACGAAAAACTTGCTTGACAAACTCCGCCAGCTTCCTTATCATGAAGCTGAAGCTATTTATTTATCTTCGCAATCTGCAGATTAAAACGACAAAGGGAACTTTGTATTTGGCGTAAATCATGCTTAATTTTTTGCACTGTGTGCACCTCATGTCTTTATAAAACTTCTGGGTTTCTACCTATACAAGCCGAAACGCGCTTATAAAGCGTTTAAGACATCAAAAGACGTCAAATAGAACAAGGGAGAATTTGAATACTAGCTACCCTAGGTTTTCTTTGCCTTTTTTTTCTGCCTAGTAAATTTCTTAAACATTTATAGCTAAGGTTAGTTGCATTTAAAAGCAGCTAAATTGCAGCGTTTAAGACTTAAAAAACGCCAATACTGAAAATAGACAATGACTAGGGTTTCTTTTGCCTTTTTTTTCATTTGGTAAATTCCTTAATATTTATGGCTAAACGACAACCGTCATCCCGCTGCTTGTTAGCGGGATCTCTTGTTAGCGCCGCGGCGGTATGACGGTTCGCGGTGGCATCTCGTCATCCCGCTACGTGTTAGCGCCGCGGCGGTATAGCTATACTTAAAAATATGGTTGAATAGTTGTTAATAATAGTGTATAATTATTAATCTTTTCTCAGTATTTTTACTATGGCTCTTTCTAAATTTCTCGATCCAAAATTGGACCTAACATTTAAAAAAATATTTGGTACTGAGAGAAATAAGAATATTCTTATTCATTTTTTGAACGATATTTTAGGATGTACTGAAGTCAACACTATACAAGAAGTAGAATTCTTAAGCACCATTATGGACCCTGAAATTGCTTCTGATAAACAAAGCATTGTTGATGTTCTTTGCAGGGATTCTAGTGGGAACAGGTATATAATTGAGATGCAGCTCACTCGTGATAAAGGCTTTGAAAAACGCGCACAACTTTATGCTGCTAAGGCTTACTCAAGACAAGCTGATAAATCTGGTAAATACGTTGATTTAAAGAAGATTTTCTTTATCGCGATTTCAAATTGTACCTTATTCCCTGATAAGCTTGACTATATATCTAGCCATACCATAAGAGATGAAAAAACCAATGAGCATGACTTAAAAGATTTTCAATTTATCTTCATAGAGCTGCCAAAATTTCCTAAGAGTAGAGAAGAACAACTAGAAAGTGTAGTAGACCGTTGGCTATTTTTTTTCAAATATGCAGATGAAACAACGGACGAAGATCTCAGAAAAATTGCGGAAAAATCACCAATAATAAAGCTAGCATATGATGAATTAGATAAGTTTCACTGGAATGAAAAAGATCTAGTAGCTTATGAAGAAAGAATAATGGATCTGCGCAAAGAAGAAGCCATTCTTGAATACAGACTTGATCTTGCTAAAGAGGAAGGTAGAAAAGAGAGGGAAATTGAAGTCGCAAAGAATCTACTTAAAGCAGGTGTTTCTTTTAATATTATAGCTCAAACTACTGGTCTTTCTATGAGTGAGATCAAAGAATTGCAGAATTAAGTGTGAATGGTTACGAAAAATATAAGTTTTTGCGATAAACGACATAGTGATGTATTTGTTGTTCAGCATGTCAGTGGAATATTTTCTGGTATCTGTTCAGATGCATGGCTAATGCTGAAACAAAAATTCCAGTGCTCCTTTTTTTGTCATCCCAGTCTGGGATGGCTTTGTTGCATCGCTACTTATGAAAGGCTAACTATAGTTAGGATTATAAGCAACCTATTGAAAATCTTGTTTTTTTGCAATCAATCTGATCAAATTTAAGAATAGTAATTTGTTATTTATATTAATAAATTTAATTCTATTGAAAATAGCTAAAGCATTGAAATTCTTGAATTTTAGCCGGATTGGTAAATGGTAGTGAAATTTCTTTTACTCAAATTTAGGTATTCATTGACCGTTCTTGTTATAAATACCAGAATAATAAGCTACTGATATTCCCTATCTTTTTTATCTTTAATCCATCATAGCTAGCGATGCAACAAAGCCGTCTGGGATCCAGATTGGGCACTAAGTTGGTAAACACGAAAGCGCTTTACAACGTTTTTGATGGAACTGTGCAAAAGGACTGGATACCAGTGTCAGCTACTTGCATGACACCCATTTGTTCCTATAGTTGCTTTTCTCGTCTACCTTATTTTGCCACTCATCTGAACAGATACCCATTTTGGAGGGATACCAATAATAGTTGTGAGCGGTACAAGTTTAGTCCATATACCTTCCAAGCATAACACGCTCACGAAACTTTAATGCGATAGCTTGGTTTCTACTGAAAGACAGCATTATGCCAAGTGCGATGCTCGAAGATAAAAGAGAAGAACCACCATAGCTAAGTAACGGCAGGGTTATGCCGGTGGTAGGAAAAACACTCAATGTTACCCCTATGTTTATTATGAATTGTGTGATGAATTGAATTGAGATACCAAGAATCACCAACAGATTAAATAATTCATTTTCCCTATATGCAACGTAAAGCAAGCGGGCGGAAATGATGCCAAATAACATCAATGTGGCTAAGCACGTAATCAAACCAAATTCTTCTGCTAAAACAGAAAACACAAAATCTGTATGACAATCAGGAAGAGAGGCTTTTACGCTACCTTCACCAGGTCCAACTCCAGTTAATTGACCTCTTTTGAATGCTTCTAATGATTTTGTGACTTGAAAGTTATCGCGCTGCGTAAAAAAGACAAAATTGTAAATCCTTTGCTTTATATGTGGGAGGCATAAGTAAGCTATTGTAGTTCCAGTTGCGGCCATTCCTATTATGCATAAAAAGTATAAAAATGGTATACATGCAATAAACATTTGACCGATAAAAGAATATGTTAAAAGCATAGACATACTGAAATCAGGTTGCAAAAGTAACAACACAAAAACTAACAGAAATATTATGATTGATATGTGTATTTTAAACTTCATTTCGCTGGCCAAGATACTAGCTATAACAACAGAAAAAAATGGCCTTACAAACTCAGATGGTTGAACTGAAATTTTGACAATATGTAACCATCGTTTCGCACCTTTTACCTCTATACCAAGTATTATCGCAATTGCTACTAGAATAGTAAATAAAATGAAACCTGCGAACGAGAGGTTAAGTATAGTTCTTGTGTTGAGAAAAGAAAATGTCACCAAGGTAATTAGTGACAGGACTATATAAATTGTATGGCGCCGTATAAAATAATCCTGTGGTAGAAAAAGACGCTGCGCAATTACAGGGCTTGCTGAATAAACAAGAATGAAGCTTATAGTGAGCAAAAAAAACACTGGAAGGATGAGATAACAATCCAGCGTTCTATACCAGAGTTTAATATTCATTTTGTTCCAATGTGTAATGCCACTATTCCATAGCTCATATTATGAAACTCAACATTCTTAAAGCCTACCTCTTCAATTTCCATTTTAAAATCAGCCTGAGTTGGAAATTCTCTGATGCTCTTCACTAAATATTCATAAGAACTCTTGTCTTTAGCAACTATGCTGCCAATTTTAGGAATTACTTTAAATGAATATAAGTCATAAAGTTTGGTAAATATCTCATTTTGATAGTGCATAGGGGCAAATTCTAAGCAGATAAATTTCCCATGTGGTTTTAATACCCTGTGCGCCTCATTTAAAGCCTTCTTGCGGTCAGAAACATTTCGAATGCCAAAAGCTATTGTGCAATAATCAAATTCGGAGTCTTCAAATGGTAAACTTTCTGCACTTGCACATACCCAATCAAAATTAATTTGGTTTGAATTTATAGCTTTATCACGTCCTCTGCTTAGCATATTTTGATTTATATCGCATACTGTAACCTTAGCACTTGGCTCTTTTCTTACTATTCTTATTGCTATATCTCCAGTTCCTCCAGCAACATCTAAAACCTTAGAGTTTTTTGTAAAATGCACACTATTTACCATCTTATCTTTCCATAATCTGTGCATTCCGAGGCTCATTATATCATTCATGGTGTCGTAGCGACTTGCCACGGAATCGAATACCTCTTTAACTAATTGCGATTTCTTCTTGATTTTTATAGTAGACATTACGTAAAGTCGCTCAACTCCTTTATAATTAGTAAAAATTAATTTGAATTAACGCAAATGTCAACGACAAGCCTTGAGCCTGTTAAAATCTTCTTCAGCGTGGTATGATGACCGAGTTAGTGGGCTTGATGCAACCACTAGGAACCCTTTGGAGTAAGCGATATATTTATAATGCTCAAATTCCTCTGGGGTAACATACCTATCAAGTTTTGCATGTTTTGGAGTTGGTTGTAGATATTGACCAATTGTAATAAAATCAACCTCAGCACTGCGCAAATCGTCCATAACCTGCAGTATTTCCTCTTTTGTTTCTCCAAGACCAACCATAAGCCCTGACTTTGTGAAAACTTTAGGATTAATCTGCTTTACCATCTTCAGTAAATATAGTGAATGAAAATAGCGAGCTCGTGGTCTTATTTTTGCATACAATCTCGGCACTGTTTCAATATTGTGGTTATAGACATCAGGTGATGCAACAGCGATTGCTTCAAATGCTCCTTTCTTATTTAAAAAATCAGGAGTTAAAATCTCTATTGTTGTTTCTGAAGTTATCTTTCTAATTTCTTCTATGCACTGTATAAACTGATTTGCGCCACCATCTGGTAAATCATCACGATCAACAGAAGTAATGACAACATGTTTTAAGTTTAACTTTTTTATTGCTTTTGCTAAATTTTCTGGTTCATGAGGATCTAGTTTATCAGGAATGCCAGTTGCAACGTTGCAAAATGCACAAGCACGAGTGCAAACAGAACCAAGAATCATCACAGTAGCATGACGTTTATTCCAACATTCACCAATGTTTGGACATGCAGCCTCTTCGCACACTGTATGCAAGTTATGCAGTTTAACGATGTTTAAGGTCTCATTGAATACTTCACCGGTCGGAGCTTTTGCTCTGAGCCATTGAGGTTTGTTATGCATCTGAAACGGCTAACTCTACCTCTTGCTTTACTAAAACTTTTTTCAACCTTCTTTTTATCTTCTGCGCTTTCTCACTTAGTTTAATCGTTCTTGTGTTGAGCAAAAAAGCATCTAAATCACCTTTGTAATCTATAGTTCTCAAAGTTCTTGTTGCCACACGAAATCTAAACTTTTTATTCAATATATCACTTGTCAACGTAACCTTATGTAAATTTAAAAGAAAGGTACGCTTTGTTTTACGATTTGAATGTGATACCTTATTACCAAAAGATTTTTTTCTATTTGTTAATTCACAAACTCTACTCACTTCAATATACCAAATTATTCTATGTACTTAGATTATCTTATATAGTCAAATAGTCAATACTCTCTTGCTTAATTTTTATACCATATACTGCTTTATAACCAAAAAATATCGTAATTTTTTCTATTATAAGAGAAATCATATGCTGAATTTCCAATGCTTTGCTGCCATTTGTTACTACCAGATGCAACACACCCGAATTTATATTCTGTGCATATGAGATCTTTTTCGGTTTTGTACACTCTGCTATTTCTTTCCCTACTATATTTCGCCAGTTTAAAATAAGACGTATTTCATTTTTACTAATCTTATTTTTCATGCATTTTAATGCATAGTTTTCAATTATAGACTTTAATTTTTTTGGACCGCTACGTTTGAGCATTTTTCTGTTTTTTTAGTAGGTAGATAATATAAAAGTATACATATAACTTGAGATTTTGTCATTACTGCTACATGTTTGTGAGATACCGTGACGGTATGACCATAATCGTCACTCCGCAACGCATATTGCATAGTCGTCATTCCGCGGCGTGTTCGCGGAATCTAGCTCTGGTCACGCTACTTAGATGACAACCTTCTAACTGCTTTACAAAGGCTCTACCCTCTGGCCTCACACCGTAAAAGCAGTATTTTTATGCAAAACTTATCTCAACGTAGCACTTGCCAAGATCGTTCCATTTACCAAATTTTGTGCTGTCATCTTTGCCTCATAATTAACCTTATAGCTGTTTTAATTGTAATTAGTTAAATTATTATTAACTTGCCAGGCTAGATCCAAAAAATAGCATAATCAATATGCAAATTGTAATAGAAATCACGTTTGCGTATGGTTTATTGCTATGCGGTTAATCTTTCCTCAATCCAAGCTGCCTGAATGGCTTCGAGTATTTTCTCGTTACAGCGTTTTTCATCATCATCAAATTCCTCTAAACTCAAGACCTTTTTTTTAAGCTCAATGAATCTAATACTAATTATATTCTCATCTGGAAATTTTTCCTCCAGAGCTTCTACAATATCTTCTATATCAAGCCATTTCATACTTTTTTGTATTTATCTGCTAAGTTAAATTGGTGCCCATGGGGAGACTTGAACTCCCAAGGTCGCAAAACCCACGGATTTTAAGTCCGCTGCGTCTACCGATTCCGCCACACGGGCTTTTTTTATCTATCTAGAGTAAAACTCTACTACTAAATTGACTTCCATGTCTGCTGAATAAGGAACCTCAGAATATTGAGGTGACCTCAAATACTTCACTGAATGCTCTTTACTATCTGCTTCTAAATAATCCGGAGCCTTGCGCTCTTGTTTTTGTTCAGCCTCTACTACTACAGGGATTTTTGCTGCCCTTTCTCTTATTTTTATTATATCACCTGGCTTCACTCGATAACTCGATATGTTAACCACCTTATCATTAACTGTAACGTGCTTATGAGATATGAGCTGCTTTGCTGAGTAAATTGTTGGAACAAGACCAGAGTGGTATAAAACAGAACTTAATCTCGATTCTAAGATACCGATAAAATTATCAGCCGTATAACCCTTTCTGTTATAAGCATCTAAAAATGTACGTCTGAGCTGCTTACTTGAAATCGCGTAGTAAAACTTAAATTTCTTATGTGCAGCAAACTGCTTACCAAAGTCAGATAACTTCTTGAATCCAAGAATACCATGTTGACCTGGAGGGTATTTCCTTTTGTTTACTGGGTCTTTAGCTCTACCCCATAAATTTACACCAAGTCTACGGCTAATCCTATACTTTCTAGTGATAACAGTTGTCATATAAAAACTCTCACGATTCAACTCTAGATTATTAAGGATTTTAGCACTCAGTGTCAACTTGTTTTTGCTGGTATAATCTTTTATACTTCATTTTTAAGTTTTTCTATTAACACATGAATCATTCACATTTAAAATCTATGGCAAACGCCATCCGTTTTTTATCAATTGATGCAGTACAAAAAGCAAACTCTGGACACCCAGGTATGCCACTTGGCATGGCAGATGTTGCAACTGTTTTGTTTGCTAAATATCTGAATCATAATCCTGATGATTCTAAATGGTTCAATAGAGATCGCTTTGTTTTATCAAACGGCCATGGGTCAATGTTACTATATTCAATATTATATTTGACGGGTTATATTAGCATAGATGAGCTAAAAAACTTCAGGCAAATGGGATCCAAGACCCCAGGTCATCCAGAGTTCGGCTTGACTTCCGGGGTAGAGGCAACAACAGGCCCGCTCGGTCAGGGGTTTGCCGCTGCTGTTGGCATGGCACTTGCTGAATCAATCCTTAAAAAGCAATTCAGAATCAATCACTACACTTACGT
Organism: Wolbachia endosymbiont of Rhagoletis cerasi; assembly: GCF_018454475.1. NCBI lineage: Bacteria > Pseudomonadati > Pseudomonadota > Alphaproteobacteria > Rickettsiales > Anaplasmataceae > Wolbachia > Wolbachia endosymbiont of Rhagoletis cerasi. Next base: position 101,730 of record NZ_JADCNC010000006.1, read on the forward strand.
GATGCTAGGGGATGGCTGTCTTATGGAAGGAATAAGCCATGAGGTAGCATCACTTGCTGGGCATCTTAAATTGAATAAGCTCATAGCTCTTTTTGATGATAATGATATCTCTATAGATGGCGCTACTTGCCTTTCCTGCTCTGATGATGTAGAGAAACGCTTCTTAGCGTATGGATGGAATGTTGACAAAATTGATGGCCACGATTTTGATGCCATATCCTTTGCAATAGAGCAAGCAAAAAAGTCTGGTAAACCTACAATGATCTGCTGCAAAACTATTATCGGAAAATTTTCAAGCCGTGCTGGCACATCCTCTGCTCACAGTGGTGCTTTTTCGGAGGAAGACATAAAACAGATGAGAGAGAAATTAAACTGGAATTATGAACCATTCCATGTACCAGAAGATGTGAAAAATGCCTGGAAGAAAACTGTTGAGAGAGCAAAACAAAACTACACGATGTCATTCCAGCGCGTGACCAGGAAAGAAGAAAAAGAATGGATCCCAGTGTCAAGCACTGGGATGACAAGAGAGAGTACTGGGATGACAGAAGAGAATGCTGGGATGACAGGGTATCATGCAGAACTTCAAAGACGGTTAGATAAACATCTACCAGATAATATCGCTGGTGTTTTAGCTGACCTGAAGAAACAAATATGTGAGCTAATGCCAAACGAAGCTACTCGATCTTCTTTCGGCAGAGTAATGGAACTTTTAACTGAGTCTATGCCGGAATTAATCGGCGGTTCTGCTGATCTTACTGGGTCAAATTGCACTAAATATAAGCACATGCAGGTAATAAATAGCAATAATTATAGTGGCTCTTATGTCCACTATGGAGTGAGAGAGCACGCTATGGCAGCATGTATGAATGGTATGGCACTTCACGGCGCGATTCTTCCTTATGGCGGCACTTTTTTGGTATTTTCCGACTATTGTCGTCCTGCTATACGTCTTTCAGCTCTGATGAAGCAGCAGGTTATGTATGTCATGACTCACGACTCAATTGGAGTGGGAGAAGATGGCCCAACTCATCAGCCAATAGAGCATTTAGCCTCTTTGCGTGCTATACCAAATCTATATGTTTTTAGGCCAGCCGATGCAGTTGAAACTCTGGAGTGTGTTAGCATTGCACTCGAAAAGAAAGAATCTCCAGCACTGTTTGCGCTCTCAAGGCAAAACGTAAGTTACATGCGCAAGTTCTACTCTGATATCGATCAATCTGCTAATTTATCGAAGTTTGGTGCATATATTTTGTGTGAATGTTCAAAAGAATTAAAAGTGACGATATTTGCTACGGGGTCCGAGGTTGAAATTGCAGTTGAAGCAAGGGAGAAATTGCAGGAAAAGGGTATAGGTACAAGGATTGTTTCTATGCCATGCTGGAGGCTTTTTGACGAGCAAAGCGATGAATATAAAGCGGCAATATTAAATAATGACAGCATTAAAGTTGCAATTGAAGCCGGAAGTGAAATGGGTTGGCATAAATACATAGGTTCAAACGGTATATTTATTGGCATGAAAAGCTTCGGAGAATCAGCACCTTATAAAACACTCTATGAGCATTTTAATATCAGTGCTGATCACGTAGTAAAATGTGTGTGTGAGAAACTGGTTTATATTCAGTAGACCTCTTGCGTTACTCTATAACCCCATCATGGCTTTTCATTGCATCATAATTATTGTTATTTTCTTTGTCTAATGGATTGGATGTAGGTAAGGGAATATCAGATTCATCAGTCTTTTTTACGTTTGATGGTTTAAGTAAAGAAACATCAGCATCGGTTTGTGATGTAGATTCATCAGTGTCAGACCCAAACAACCATGAAAAAAAACCACCAAAAAATGATGCAACTAATGAAAAAGGCTTCATAAGTATACTAAACAAACTACCAAAAAAAGAGCCCGGCTGTTCTTCTGTTTGTGCAGGTTCTGTGGAAGCAACAGGACCTACATCGTTGTCTTGTACATCAGTTCCTTGTTCTGCACTGGTGGTGCTGGTTTGTCCTCCCTTATTTTGTGTAGATCCAGTAGGTTGACTACCGTTGCTTACACCAGTTCCTTGTTCTGCACTGGTGGTGCTGGTTTTTTCCCCTTCTTTGCTATTATCTGATTGTAGTTCAGTATCATCACCTACTCGTTTTTCTTCCTCTTGACCCCCTTCACTATCTGTCGATGATCCACCCGCTGAACCATCATCAGATTTTTCTGCTGGTTGCAATAGAGTTTTTATTTCTTCGTTAGTAGTTAAATCTAAGGGAGTCTTTCCATCTTCATCTTTTATATTAACATCTGCTCCTGCTTTTATTAGGGCGTCTACTATTTCTTTGTTGTTATTTTGAGCAGCAAAATGTAAGGGAGTCCTGTTATCTTTATCTTGTGCATTAACATCTGCTCCTTTTATTATTAGAACATTAACCACTTCCACATTATCCCTACCGGTAGCCCAATGTAAAGGAGTCCTGTTATCTTTATCTTGTGCATTAACATCGATTTCATCTTTTTCCAATAGGGCTTCTAATACCTCTTTATGGCCGTTTAAAACGGCCCAATGTAAAGGAGTACATTCTAGTTTATCTTTTTTATTAACATCTGCCCCTGTTTGTATTAGAGCTCTTACTATTTCTACATTGCCCTTTCTAGCAGCAAAATGTAAAAGAGTTTTTCCATCGTTGTCTATTGAATTAACGTTTACTTTTTTACTTAATAGACTTCGAACTTCCTCATAATTATCACTTTTAACGGCTGAATACAAAGCTTCGATGTCCTTTTGCGTTTCTTCTAGAATTTTTACTATATGTTGCCTGCCTTGTTGAGAGGCAAGATTTAAAGGAGTGCTGCGAGTATTATCTAGTGGAGTAACACAAATTCCTTTTGCTTCTAATAGAACTGTTACTATTTTCTTATCGTAACTTTTAGCGGCTTCATGTAAAGCAGTCCTTCCATTTTTATCTGCTATATTAACATTGATCCCTTTTGCTTCTAATAGAGCTTCTATTATACTTGTATCGAGTGGTTGCATTTTGTTGGCTTCGTCAACAGCAACATGTAAAAGAGCGCGTCCAGTTTCAGACTGTGCATTAACATCTGCTTTGCTATCAATTAAAAGCGAGACCATATCTTTGTTTCCTTTGGCAATAGCATGCCGTAAAGGAGTAAATCGGTTTCCATCTAAAGCATTAACATCTGCTCCTTCGCTTATTAGACGCTTTACTTCATTAATATTATCTCCTTTAATAGCCTCAAATAAATCAACATTTTGTGAAACTTGGCTTTCTTCTTCATCATCTTGCAATACTGGACTAGCATCATCAGATTCTTCTGCGGATTGCAATAGAGTTTTTATTTCTTCTGCCTTAGCTAAATTTAAGGGAGTTTTTTCATTTTTATCTTTTATATTAACATCTGCCCCTTTATCCAATAGAGCTTGCACCACCTGCTGATAACCACTTTCAGCAGCAAAGTGTAAAGGAGTCTTTCCATCTTTATCTTGTGCATTAACATCGATCCCTTTTACTTTCAGTAGGGCATCTACTGCATCTTTACGGCCATGTGCAACAGCCCAATGTAAAGGAGTCTTTCCATTGTGATCTGTTGCATTAACATTTGCCCCTTTATCCAATAGAGCTTCTGCTACCTCTTTATAGCCCTTTTCAGCAGCCCAATGTAAAAGGGTCTTTCCGCGATCATCTTTTGCTGCAACATCAACTTTTTCTGTTGTTAATAGCACCTTTACTACACCTTCATGACCATTTCTAGCAGCCCAAAATAATGCCCGAAAATATTCATTAACATCGATTTCTGCTGTTAATAGCACTTTTACTATACCTTCATGACCATTTTGAGCAGCTAAAACTAGTTCCTCAGAAAGAGTTTTAACATCTATTTCTGTTGTTAATAGCACTTTTACTACACCTTCATGACCATCTCTAGCAGCAAAACGTAATGCTTGAGGATATGTATTAACATCTATTTCTTTTGCTGTTAATAACACTTTTACCACACCTTCATGGCCATTTTGAGCAGCCCAACATAAAGAATTCATTCCATAAAGATTGTCTACTGCATTAACATCTGCTCCTCCATTTAATAGAATTTCTACTACACCTTTATGGCCCTGTTCAGCAGCCAAATGTAAAGGAGTCAGATTTATACCAAATGCTCTTGCATCAACATCAGCTTTTGCGTCTATTAGAGCCTTTACTACACCCGTATGGCCCTTTTCAGCAGCCAAATGTAGAGGAGTCTTTCCATCATCATCTACTGCATTAACATCTGCCCCTTTATCCAATAGAGCTTGCACCACCTGCTGATAACCACTTTCAGCAGCAAAGTGTAAAGGAGTCTTTCCATCTTTATCTTGTGCATCAACATCGATCCCTTTTACTTGCAGTAGGGCTTCTGCTACTTCTTTATGGCCATTTTCAGCAACCCAATGTAAAGAAGTCTTTCCACCTTTATCTACTGCATTAACATTTGCCCCATTACTTAGTAAAATTTCTACTTCCTCTTTATGGCCATTTTCAACAGCCCAATGTAAAGAAGTCTTTCCACCTTTATCTACTGCATTAACATTTGCCCCATTACTTAGTAAAATTTCTACTTCCTCTTTATGGCCATTTTCAACAGCCCAATGTAAAGGAGTCTTTCCATCTTTATCTTGTGCATTAACATCGATCCCTTTTACTTTCAGTAGGGCATCTACTGCATCTTTACGGCCATGTGCAGCAGCCCAATGTAAAGGAGTCTTTTCATCTTGACCTACTGCATTAACATCTGCCCCATTATCCAATAGATCTTTTACTATCTCTGCATAGCCATTCGTAGCAGCATAATGTAAAGGAGTGTTGTTATATTCATCTACTGCATTAACCTCAGCTCCTTCACTTATTAGACGCTTTACTTTATTAGTATTACCTTTTATAACAGCAGAAAACCAATCATTATTTATACTTTGTAAATTACTCATCCCATACCTCCTGTAAAACTATATTGTTATGATAAAGTCGTTAATAATCTATGAGCTCTCACCCCCTGTAAAATTATATTATCATGATAAAGTCATTAATAACCCATGAGCTCTGGATCACGCAAATAATGGTTATTCCCTGTGTTTTTCAGTACATTTGAGCTGGCTGTACATAAGAATTGCAATTGTAGAGCATGCTATTGTTAATAGTAAATTTGGTAAAATACCATAGCGAAAAAATTTTCCTACTATATATATTCCAATAGCCCCAAACATCATATTGCAGAATGAGAGAACTGCACTACCAAGCCCTATACCTTTGATCGTTTCTAAAGCAGAAGTTACGTTATTGCTTATTATTAATGCAAGTCCGATATTGGCTGGAATCCAGGCGACTTGAAGAATTAATATATTCAACTTGTCCGCGAAATAAAAATATACCAATAAACTATCGGATATTATCGGTAACACCAAACCTATTATTAGCATTTTGCTAACCCCTACTTTTGGTACATACCTTCTATTAATTAAAGTTCCAATTATGTAAAATATGACTATGATCGATATGAGGTAGCCAAAATACTGTACTTCAATGCCCATCGATTCAAATATGAACGGGTAGTTAGCAATGTATGCCCAAAGCCACATGAAAGTTAATCCATGAATGGCTGAAAACCCAAGGAAACGATAATTTCTAAATATTGATATATATTGCTTGAAGATATTAGTAGTTATGTTAGTTATACTGGTTTCATTTTTATTTACAGTGAGTGTTTCTTGTAACTTAAAGTAGATAAAAATAAGTATAGCAATTGCTGCAAGTGATATAATAAAAAACAAAAATTTCCAACTATACCCATGTGAAATTATATAACTGCCCACCACTGGAGCTATTCCAGGTGAGAGTGCCACAACCATATTTAATTTTGAAATGACTCTCGAGTATTCACTACCCGAGTACATATCCCTTATTGCTGCATACCCAACAACACCTGCAACACCAGCCCCTGTTCCTTGTATGAAGCGAATTAGTATCAAGAGCGCAATACTGTCGGCTATATAACACATGACACTTGCCAAAGTAAAAATTGTCATACCAATCAGCATCATTGGACGCCTACCATAATGGTCCGATAATGGACCATAAATTAATCCAGACACCGCAAATCCAACTAGATTCAAGCTAATTGTAAGCTGCACTACACTGCCTTCTACTTTAAAATAATTGGCAATGCTTGGTAGTGCAACTGAGTATAGGTCAGTTGCCATATCGACAATTGCTACAGACAATATCATAATAAGAGAGATGATATTTTGCGAAAGAGCTGTTTTCACTTAATGATTTACTGGATTAAATATACTTAATTATAATGTATTTTTTTCATTAGTATAAGTACAATGTTACATAGTAAACGATGTCATTCGAGTAGCGGACACTGAAATCTTAAGCTAAAATCATGAAAAGCACGAATTTCAATATCTTACCTTTGATTATTCACTTTAAGCTTTAAGTCTTCAACAGAAGATGCATTTGCCTCACTTACTACCTTTAGTGGTTCACCAAGGCTATGTTCCACTTTTGTCTCAAATTTAAAGCCCAATTTTTCGCAAAGCTTCTGAAAATATTCAACAATAACATCAAACAAATTCTTACCACTTACTTTGTAGTTTTTTAGCTCTTTAGGAATGGTAAGAAGTACTTTACCATCTTCATATGTTACATTTTTATCTTCACATTTCAGTTTAAACTCCGCTGAACTGCAAAAACCTGGTGTTTCGATATATGTATAATCATCATAGTTAAGCATTTTTGTATATTTCATGCTAAAACTAAGCTTTATACAATTGGGTTCACGACAATCCATAATATACTCTCTTGTCATACAGTTGCTTTGCATTGACAAATGAAAAGATCCAAGAGCTTGACTCATATCATTAGGAAGAAAATGAGTATATCCGCCCTGATAATAGTTATTTATTAACTCCTCAATAATAGAGTTATTGGGAATTGTTGCACCAACGTGTTTAAACATTTCTGTAAAAATTTGTCTGAGAAATGGACGATAATTCCCTTTTCCGTTTTCATCCCGTAGAATTAGATTTTTATGTTTTGAATACAGATTGTTAATAAATTCGTTAGTTATTTTTTGTCCGTTAATAGCAAGGCCGTGTGTTCTATTAAGATCCTTATATGTTCCCTCACCAGAAATTACTTCGTCCCAAGTGTTAGCTTTGAAATCAGCATATTTGAGCTTCTTCACTTCAGCTTTCAACGCATTGACCATTTCCTTTGACATGTTATATCTCTACCATTAATACCTGTATATTAATTCTAGCACTTACTTTATTAAATTTCAATTACTAAATGAATTTATCACTTTCACTTCCGTATTTTCCAACGAGTCACCGTAAGTCACTGCTTTTAGGTAAAACTTTTTTCCCCTTTGCACTTCGAAAGATATTATTGAATCATCAAGTAGAACAAATTTTTCACCTGCAGTGTGCTGATACTCTTTAGTGCCTTCTTGCCCTCTAATTAGATTGCTAAGCTTATATTTATTTTTATCTATAAGTTCAGCACTCTGGAATTTTATTACCTCTTTTCCGATTAATGCTGAATTTGAATCGATAATTCCTAGCAGCTTACCAAAACGTAGCACTACTATAAGCCCCTCATCGGTAGATTCCATTACATATCCGTAAGTGGACTGCTTGTTTGTGCTTGCGATAGGCTTATAATCCTTATCGTTGTACGAAATAAAGAGTGTTGCTCCTTTCCAATTCTTTTCCTCACTAATTAAAGTAAAGCTTGCAATATTACCTTTAATATGCGGTAAATCTATCATTTCTACGATGGTTTTGCTGATGTGAGAAGGAGGGTATTCCTTTAACATAAGAGACCTTGTTGAAGGAAAAGAGAGCTTATATATAGAGCGATCATAACCAACACCACTTACTTGAATGGACATGCTTTCAAATTTCGTTTTTATAATTCTCACCGTATGCTTTTTCTCACCGTCTAAAATCGTCATTACATCACTTGGCGCAAGCCATGCATATTTTATCGGTAGCTTAAAATTGTATATATTTCTCTCTTGCCACGAAGAATAAAGTAAAACCTCAGCGATATTTTGCGCCTCTCCCTCCTCCATAATGAGTGGTATTTCAACTGTTATAGCAGTGCCTTGCTTTGGCAACTCAGCATATTTAACATCAATCGGATAGCCAAAATTGCGATTAAAATAAACGACGTTAACTTTATTGCTTAAATCCAGTTGACTAATATTAACAAGTTTTGAATTGTTACTGAAAACCGTTTCACCAATTGGCATTACAGTTGTAACTCCCCTGCCCTTTTGGACAAATTTCAGTTTAGAGTCCTGTTCAACCACATCAAAAAAATAGCAACTTTGCAGCATTTTAATAATTGAACGTACGGGTTGCTGGTCGTTTATCACATATCCAGACAATAACCCTTTGACGTTGCTTGTATCAAACTGATCGCTTTTTAAACCTGCTTTTTGTAATAGATCCGATAAAACATCGGAAATATTAAGCTGTGAAAGCTTTCCCTGAATCCAATGTCCTGTCTGCCAATTATGGCAGTCAGTCCACATATCACACAAATTGGGGAAATAAGGAAATGGCCTTGCATCCCATGCCCAGAGAAACATTTTTTCTACCATTTCTGAACTTTGCCACTTTTTTAGCGTTCCTTCAATTGCAATTTTTTGCGAAAGAAAGCTCACCTCTCCGTTTGAATATCGTGGATATTTGCTCTCTATGCTGCCTTTGTCAACAAACACATTTGGCTCATTAGTGCAGCCGTTCATACTGGGAAATCCATACTCAGTAAACCATATTTTTTTCATTTTTGGTTGCCATTTCGTTTTACTACCACCTGGATTTATGTGAGTTTCACTCCACCATTTTGCTATGTTTTTCCACGCATACCTGCTGTCGTTATACTTTACTCTTTCAGGCTCACCCTTTGAGTAATCATAGAAATAATCATACCCCACTCCACTGCTCCAACCACCCATTACATCTTCCACGGAATAACCAAAAGGAGGCTCTGGACCATCAGTCAGTGGAAAATAAGCATCTATGCCAACAACGTCGATATACTCTGAAGACCACAGTTCATCCATATTATACCAACCATCATATGAGTGGTATTCGCTCCAATCTGCAGCGTAGGTAACTGTTACTTCTTTTCCAAGATTAAGTTTTATCTGCTTTGCAAGCTTGACCAGCTCTATAACGGCAGGGTAATTCCCTTGTTCATCCCTGATTTTGGTAAGTTGCGCAAATTCAGAACCAATGATAAACCCTTCCACTTTAGTTTGTTTGGCAATGCTTGCATAATGCTCTATAAATTTGTTGTACTGATTCTTAAAAAAATCACTTATATTCCCAGGGGTCCCGCTCAATTTTCCTCGCCACTCTTTGTTCTTTGTGTCAAGCAAGGGCATCGGATAGAGCATCACCTTATAACCTCTGCTGTGCAGCTCTTCTATATATCTAGTTAACGCTGCATCACTAACTGTGCCACCATACCTTGGGTTTCCACTCGCATCTTTTGAAATTAGCTGAGCATTATCTCTGGTTACACCCCCTACTTGCCAATCATCAGGTAATATTGCAGAATCATCTTGAAATTCAACTGCAGGGTATATTTTACAATCTTTAATGTTCAAATCATTCACAAACCAATTGACTACTACCGATACCCACTCAACATTTGGTAAATCTCCCTTTAATTGATCCAAAGAAAGCACTGCATCGCTCTTTTTAGTGTGGTTGTTATGATTTACCCTTTGTGCCAGCCCATATGGGATATATTGGTTGCTGCTTATTTTCTCTTGCGCGATTTTCTTCTGTATTTTTGTATCATATACAAACTCTCCTGAGCCTGGTATTATATTGATATTCCGAATATTTTCTGCTATTGAAAATCCACTGGGTTTTAATGCAGTTCGCACTTCAAATGTAAATATCGGGACGCGATTGTTATAGTCTGCTAAAGGAAAATTCTTGATAACTATGTAAGATATTCCCCTATAAGCTGGTACATTCTTCTCACCTTCAATTGATGATATGAATGGATCAGGATTTTGGTCTTCTCTGCCGCTGTAAAAAGTATAATCTATTTCATCAAAGCTAAGTGATGTTGTATCTGCCCAGATTCTGTTTAATTTTTCTACTTTCCCCTTGCAGATCGCAATTGCAAGCGTTGCGTAGTAATTATATGTAACGTTCATACCTCTTCCAATTTTACTTTTGGTGGTTATCGCCTCTTCTTTTATTGGCTGCGCCCAAATAATGTTCCCTGCAACACGAGCAGTGCCATAGATAATTGGTATCGTCCTTCCATAGGTTGAGGTTTGAACTTGCAGATTTTTTAGCCTTGCCCCATGCGTTACTTTTTGCTCGGCATCAAGGCCAAACATTGCGCTATCTAGCTGTGCACCAAGAAGAGCACCGAGTTCTGAGCCGATAATCTGGCCAATTGGACCAAAAATGCTGCCTGCTTGACCAAAAATTGATGATAAAATTATTGTGGACATGATAATCCTCCTTTTGATAGATTTTTTTGAAATTGTTGAGAGAAGATCCAAGTGTCACGCTACTTGGATGACAAGAAAGTGGTACTGGGATGACAGATACTATGATAAGAAATTCAGCAGCTTACAATGGATAGTTGAAGTTTTTAATTAAGAAAAGCACACAAGTAAATCGTGTAGCTATAGTTATTGTAAGCAACAATGAAAAAGTGCGGAAGTGAAAAATTTATGTTGATTTTATATTAATTTTTAGTACAATTTAGCATTATAATCTGGGGGTGCCAATGAAATTTGAAATGTCGGAAGAAAATAGTAAAAGAGTCTTGTCTGGTACAAAATGGATTACTAATGTTGGTCAAAACTATCTTACATCACTGAATAATAGCACTAAACCAACTAGTTCTGGAAAAAAATTAATCAATGCTTTTTTACTTGTTCCAATCATCGTGCCTACTGCTATAACAGCATTATCTCTTAGCTTAACTATGCTTTTTTTGAATGCTGTTAATGTTCAAAAAGATGATTCTAAATTATCTAAAGTAATAAAGTTTATAGTTAGCTCTCTAATCTATATAGCTGCTACCGTGGTTTTAATTCCGTGCATTATATTAAACCTAGTAATTTCACTGATACCATTTCTTATTTTTCGAGCTATCAATAAAGATATGTTTAGTCAAAAAAACATAGAAAACAATCAAGGTCAACCAGTAAATAAAGTTGAGGTGAATAATGGCGAAGAATACAATAAGCGTGTTGAAGAAGAAGCTAATAAGTTAGGGCAACAAAATGATGTGGAGCAAGATCAATCAGACACTGATTTATGCCAACCACTAATGAGAAGTGGTCAGCTACATAATCAACCGACTGTAAAAGTAATATCTCGAGAAGTGGGTAATACGCGATTTGTAGACCAGACTGTTATAGCAAAGGATATAAATAATGATGGTATACGAGATGGTGAAGTGATGATGCGAACAGTTGGAAATGATCGTAACTTCACTGTTTGTAGTGTTGTTACTGGAGATGCTACTAACCAACAAGAAAGCTTCGCTACTGCTATGAAGTTATCATGTAACATTGTTGAGAATGGAATAGATATACAATTTGGCTGCAGTATGCGCACAGGAGATGACAAAGGGCAGGCAATTGAACATCTTAGACAAAGTGAATCAGCGCGAACTTTGCTATCTGGTGATAGTGGAATATTGTCTATAGAGCAGCCTGGTAGCTCACAACGAAAGTAGTAATTATTTCACCAGCGGCAAAGTGATGCCATGCTGATTCATATATTTTCCTTTCATATCATCATATGATTTCTCACACTCACTTTCGCCACTTAGAAATACGAATTGGCACGCGCCTTCATTAGCATAAATTTTTGCAGGAAGTGGAGTGGTGTTTGAGAATTCGAGTGTGACATGACCTTCCCATCCAGGTTCTAAGGGAGTAACGTTTACTATAATTCCACACCTTGCGTAAGTTGATTTACCAACACAAATGACCAGTACATTCCTTGGTATACGAAAATATTCCACTGTACTTGCAAGCACAAAGCTATTTGGTGGAATTATGCATACGTCTGTTTCCTTATCTATGAAACTATTCTCAGAAAAATTTTTAGGGTCCACGATAGCTGAATTAACATTAGTAAAAATTTTAAATTTATTATCCACTCTTGCATCGTAACCATAAGATGATAGTCCGAAAGATATGACACCTTTGCTGCTTTTGTGATTCACAAAAGGTTCTATCATTCCAAAATTTTCAGCTTTTTCTCTTATCCATTTATCTGGCATAACTGCCATAACTGTTCCTTAAAGTTGTGTAATACTTACAATAATATAAAATAAAATTTAAATGTAAACTGTAGCTTTTGTCATGCAATTAAAGCTTTTCAGTTTGATTTTTTATTACAATAATTAGATTTATGTTCTTAACTAAAAATAATGCTTAGAAACTTTCTCCTGATTTTTGTATTCGTATTATTCACGCCGCTGTCAAATGCTGATGCCAGGAAATACATCAGAATTGTTGGGTCTTCAACTGTTTTTCCTTTTATCTCGTTTATAGCCGAGGAGTTCAATCGTGTATTCCCTTTTAAGACTCCAGTTGTGGAATCAATAGGAAGTGGATCAGGGTTCAAAATGTTTTGCTCAGGAATCGGGGAAGACACGCCAGACATCACCACTTCATCTCGCCCTATGAAGGAAGTAGAAAGAGAACTATGTAAAAGGAATAAAATTAATGAAGTGATAGAAATCATCATTGGCTATGATGGAGTTGTCATTGCAAATTCAAATCAAAGCCATAGATTTGATTTCACAAAGAAGGACTTATTTGAAACTTTATCTGCATATTCTCAAGAAAATGATAAATTAGTAAAAAATAATAAGAAGTTTTGGTCTGATGTAAATCAAGCCTTACCAAAAACAGAAATTGAAATTTATGGTCCACATCAAAATACAGGCACATACGAAACTTTGGTTAATTCTATTATGCTTGATCAATATTCATGCATGAACTCAAGAATTTTCAAAGAGAATTACAAAAATCAGGAAGAAAGAAAGAAAGCATGTGGTAATATAAGGGATGACGGAAGGTATATAGAAGTTGGAATTAATGAAAACATAATAATACAAAAATTGAAAAGTAACAAGAATGCCTTAGGAATATTTAGTTTTAGCTTTTTAATGAGGAATCAAGATAAAATACAAGGGAGCACAATTGCAGGAATTGAGCCAACTTACGAAAATATATCATCGGGAAAATATATATTAGCAAGACCTCTATACCTTTACATAAAGAAAGAACACCTGGATACTGTTGATGGATTAAGAGAATTCATAAAAGAAATTATAGATTCGATCGGCATTGAAGATGGGTACCTATCTAGGCTTGGTCTAATTCCACTTTCAAGTGAAGATGTAAAGAAAGCTTCAGCAAAAGTTTATGATATAACGTGACGGCAACGCTTTTTTTATATTCTCTGTTCTAGCGGTGCGCACAACTGTACGAACGTTATGATATAAAAGTAATTTTTACTAAGAGAGGTGTCATTCCAGCCTGGGATCCAGCTTTCCATCCAAGAGCCAGTGCCTCCTTCTCCTGTCATCCAAGTACCCTCTTCTTGTCATTCCAGTGCTTGACACTGGAATCCAGCCTTTTCATAATCATTAAAACGTTGTATTTTAACATAAAACGGCTACTTTTATGCTTACCAACTTAATAAAATTCCTGGATCCCAGTGTCAAGCACTGGGATGACACCCTCCTAGTGTACTTCTTGTTGTTGTGTAAACGGTTTTTCTACACTTGAATTTTCTAAAACCTTAGCAATACCAGCACCCATTAATATAACTGCTGCCAAAACTGTTAAAGCTAATGCAACTGCAGGATACGCCAACACATAGGCTGCAATAGCACCAACTGCGCATAGTCCACCAACACCTAGAGAAATCTTCCCTTTGTGTTCACTCCAGAAGGTTGTTTCGTTCTTTTCTGGGGTTTTGTTGCCAGTAGTTGGTGTAGTAGTGTTAGTTACTATAGGAGCATTGGAATAAAGATCCTTTACCCACTTGTGATCTTCTATTTCTTGAATAACTTGTGCAAGAGCAGAATATTCTGTGTTATTAGGGTCAATTTTTTGTTGAAAGGGTTTAAGACCATCTATTGTATCTACAAAATATGGTTGACCTTCAAAAGAATTTACTACCTTGTAATCACACAAAAAATCACGAGTTTCTTGATCAGCTTTCTGCCAAATTAGTTCAATGATCCCTACTTTAGTGTTAACGCTAGTTTTAGTACAGCCAATAACATCATTTAAAATGGTACCTTTGTCACTAGTCAAAGTCCCCTCGTGGCTCAAAACTGCTTGTATATCATTATGTTCATTATTGTCGAGTACGTTCTGGACTTCTTGAAAATTGCCATTCCAGACTGCCTGTCTTAATGAATCTAGAATTTCTTCTTGTGCATTAGTTAATTCAACCATATCTTACCTCTAATAAAAATTTAATTATCACACATATTTACAAGTAAATCAAGTATACTGTTAATAACTGTTAATAAAGGCCAACAAAGTGCTTGACGTTAGAGTAGCTTTTATGGCTTTGTATAGCGAGGAAGTAACTCTATGAAAAATCATCAACGTTTACAAAATTTGCGTTCAATTGTATTTATTGTGGGAATATTCCTATTGCTGTTTAGCTTAGCAATGCTTATTCCTGCTATTACCAATAAGTATCTCAGCTACGAATGGAAAAATTTTCTCGCTGGATTCATAATTACCTGCACATCTGGCGCAATTTTTATTTTACTCGGTAAATTAAGTAGATTGTATGGCATGCCGGCAATTTTTGCGATTACTAGTTGCACCTGGATTGCCTTGTCTCTGTTTGCAGCTATTCCTTTCTATTTTGATAATCTGAGCTATGTTGATGCATTGTTTGAAACGATATCTGGCATCACAACCACAGGAGCAACTATATTTAATGATATTGAAAAACAATCTCCAGGAATACTGCTATGGAGAGCAATGCTACATGGCATGGGGGGTTTTGGTGTAATAACTATAGGAATTGCAGTTTTTCCTATGTTTAAGGTTCTCAGCCTAAATAATTTACTTTATTCTGAATATTCAGATGCTACCAAAAGGAAGTTGCCGAACACGCGAAGCGTAGTCATTCATGTTACAGCAATATATTATGGCCTAATTTTGTTATGCATATTTTCCTATTATCTAGCTGGTATGCCACTGTTTGATGCAATATGTCACGGAATATCTGCTGTATCAACTGGTGGATTTGCTAACTATAATGATTCTATAGGGCACTATAATAATCCCATACTAGAAGCCATAACGATCGTTTTTATGATTTTGGGTTCTCTGCCTTTTCTTAGCTATTTAAAAATCATAAGACGGTTAGACATTTGCTATGATGAACAGGTCTCTTACTTTGTTAAGATGGCTATTGTTTCATCTTTATTTGCTTGTTTTTGGTTGTATAAAAATGTTGATTTAGGAGTGTCATTATCATTTAGATGCAGCACATTTACCATCACTTCCTTGATTACGTCAACTGGTTATGCAATCTGTAATCATATAGATTGGAGTTTCATTTCAGTCTTAGCTTTTTTTCTAACCTTTGTTGGTGGATGTAGTGGTTCTTCAAGTGGTGGCATCAAAATCTTTCGCTTGATTGTTCTTTTAAGGTCTATAAGAAATTACTTTTACCTTTTATTAAACCCAGGCGCAGGTAATAAAGTAAAATTCAATGGAAAAACCCTGGAGAATGATGAAGTTCATTCTGTCTTTATATTTTTTGCAATTTTCATGTTAACGTTTACCATTTCATCAATAGTGATGTCTTACTTAAGCAATGCAGACTTTATAACTAGCATCAGCTCAGTCTCTGCAACGCTTACAAACTCTGGCCCGGGATTTAGTAATTTAATAGGTCCTTCGGGTAATTATTCCTCTTTCAGTAATGAAGTAAAATTATTTCTATCGTTTTTAATGCTGCTTGGCAGACTTGAAATATTGCCAATCTATTTTTGTATAGGCAATTTATTCTTATTTAATAGAAAGAAATAGTTGGTAAAATTTGATATTATAGCTAAACTGACTTACGACAATTTGAAAAACCGTCATTCCGCTACTCGTTAGCGGAATCTATACCGCGAATAAATCCACAGATGTACGAACATTGTGATTTGGGCACACCAGGAAGAATGTCATCCAAGTAGCCCCTTTCTCGTCATCCCGCTACTTGTTAGCGGGATCTATGCTAAGAGATACCGCGAATGAATCGCGGCATGACGGTTCGCGGCGGTATAGCTATAGATAGTATTAGCTATTTAATAAAAAGATCGTAGCTAAACCAAGAAATATAAAAGCTGAGAGAATATCAGTTGTTGCCGATGTTAGGATTGAAGAAGAAACGGCAGGGTCAGACTTTAAACGGTGAAGCATTATAGGAATGAAAGTTCCGATGAACGTTGCAATAATTGACATCATAATCATGGAGACCACAAAAATCATCTCCACTTTGAAGTTGTGAAACCTTATTGCTAACACTACTAATGAAATAGTAGATAAGATCACCCCGTTTATAAGACCTATTAAAAATTCTTTCATCAGTATTCTTTTTGCATTTTGCTCAGTTAGATATTTTGTTGCGATTGCCCGGATGGTTAGCGTTACTGTTTGGGATCCTGCATTTCCGCTCATTGATGCAATTATCGGCATGATTATTGGCAGCACTATAAAACTTTTTATTACATCATCGAAAAAGCCAACTACTATGGAACACATTGTTGCAGCTAAGAGGTTAAACAGTAACCAAGGTAGCCTTTTAATTATAGTTTTATGTATAGGGGCATTTATATCGGCTTTAGAAGATACACCGCTTATTTTGAGTACATCCTCTTCTGTTTCTTGTTGAACAACTTTTATCACATCTTCAATTAAGATCACACCAATAATTTTACCATTCTTATTTACTACCGGAGCCGATAATAGAGAGTAATCTTTAAATATTCTTGCTACTTCCTCTTGGTCTATTCCAGTTTTAATGATTTTTATGTCATGATCCATTATCTCTTTTATTATTGTGTCTCCTGAGTGAGATATTACCTTATTTAAATTAACACTGCCTATAGGCTCTAATTTTGAGTTGATAATGAATATCTGGTGAAATTTTTCTGGTATTTTTTTATAGTTGCACACAAATTCTGTCAGTTGATTTATTGTCCAATAATATGGAGCTATAACCATATCTTTATGTATTAACCTTCCTGCACTTTCTTCTGGATATGATAGCAACTCCTCTACCGATTTCTGAGTTTTGCTGGGCAAATAGTAAAGTATATTTTCTACAGACTTTCTATCTAAATCTTTCACTATGGTTACTATATCTTCTACATCAAGGAGCATTAGTAACTTTGCTGTATTTTCTATTCCCAATGTTTCTATGATCTCTATTTGTAAATCTGGCACTACATGCACTAGGGCATCACTTAACAAATGTTGATCGAGGATATTAACTAATTTCTCCCTGTGATCACTGATCGAAGTAGATAAAAAATAAGCTAACTGAACACTGTCTATCGTTTTTACAATATTACGAACATTCTCTAGCTCCTCGTTATCAAGTGACTCTATTAAGTCATCAATAGCCTTTTTGTCTAAACCATAATGGGAACTTATTTCAATATTCATTACTTTACCTTGTTTTTTAATAAATATACGCGCTTGATTTCCTTAAACATTAAAGTATAATGAAATTATTTAAACTAACTATCATATGGTTAAATTTCTATTTTGTTTACTGTTATTGTTATTGATAGTAAATATATTAAAATCTAAAGTATAATGAAAACTTATCCAGAAATTCTTGAACACTTTCAAAGCTTAAATAAAAGTATTTCTCTTATCAGGAGGTGTCTTTGACATAGAAAAATTAAAGTTGCGTCTTGAAGAGCTTGACTCCCAAGCGTCGAATGATGACCTATGGCAAGATAACCAAAAAGCACAAGAAGTTTTAAAAGAACGTTCTAAAATTAAGAATGACGTAGAGTCGTTTTTAAAGCTGGAAAGCGATTACAACGATGCCATCAGCTTAATGAAGTCTGCTATTGATGAAAATGATGAAGAATTTTTCTCTGAAGTTGAAAATGAATTAGCTAAGCTAGAGAAATTAATCAAGTATAAAGAAACAGAGTCCTTATTTACTGGTGAAGCAGATAATAATAACTGCTTTTTAGAAATCCACTCAGGAGCTGGCGGAACCGAGAGCAATGATTGGGCTGAAATGCTGATGCGCATGTATATAAGGTGGGCAGAAATTTATCACAACTTTAAAGTTGAAGTTGTAGAAAAATTAGAAGGAGAGTCAGTTGGTATAAAGTCTGCAATGATAAAAATCGTTGGAGAAAAAGCTTATGGGTGGGCAAAAAGTGAAAGTGGAATTCACAGGCTGGTTAGAATATCGCCATTTGATGCAAATGGTAAACGTCATACCAGTTTTGCAAGTGTAGGAGTAACTCCAGTGATCGAAGATTCAATTGATATTGCTGTGGATGAAAAGGATCTAAAGATCGACACCTACCGAGCTTCTGGAGCAGGCGGTCAGCATGTGAACAAGACTGAAAGTGCGGTACGCATTACGCATATTCCAACTGGTGTTGTAGTTCAATGCCAAAATGGTCGTTCTCAACACAGAAATAAAGATGAGGCATTGAAATTACTTAAAGGACGTTTATACCAAATTGAACTGGAAAAAAAAGAACAGAAAATGGCTGAAGAATATGGTAAAAAATGCGATATAGGCTGGGGCAATCAGATCAGATCGTACGTTATGCATCCATATCAAATGGTGAAGGATTTAAGAACTGGACATGAAGTGGGCAATATAAATTCTGTTTTTGATGGTAATATAGATTGTTTCATAGTTAGTGTGCTCACTAAGCAAAATTAGGTAGGGTTGACTTTCTTGCCATAATATATGATAATTAAAATATTGTTAAAGTAGGAGTAAAGTTATGGCGATTAAATATGATCAGTGGAAAAGTGACCTTACCCAGAAAAAGTGGAGAGAAAGTTTGGAATGTTTTTTACAAAAAGAATGATGCATCAAATTGTTCTGGAATGCAATAGTTAATAGTGACGTTGTTTGTTATAAAAAATTTCTATATATTCAAATATAGCAGTTTTGATATGCTGTTTAGAGTGCCGAGAGGTGTCTATTGGTAACTCCCTTTTTAGAGAACTGAAGAAGCTTTCCACAACAGAATTGTCGTAACAACAACCTTTATGATTCATCTATGTTTTTTATGGATAAGAGATATTGATAACCTTGCAAAGTATATTGTGAACCTTGATCACTATGTAATAGTAGATTTTTAACAGGTTTACGCCTATTAATGGCCATTAATAAAGAGTTCATAACCAATTGTTTATTTATTGCACTACTCATTAACTACCATACGTGAGAATTATTGCTGCCAAAT
>NZ_JADCNC010000007.1:0-29098 GCF_018454475.1 Wolbachia endosymbiont of Rhagoletis cerasi
ACATTCCTCTACCTCTTGCTACTTTTGCAACTGGTTGACCTACCTTTCTTTGTTCATTTGCCAGCTTAACAGCTTCCAATTTGAATTCTGCCGTATATTCTCTTGCCATTTCTAATCCTCCAAAATTTTATTTTACCTGAAAAAACTCCTTTCTTTCTCTCCACTTTTTCTGGGTAAGGTCAATTCGGAACTCTATTTCTTTTTTACGATCTTTACTTTTATTCTTATTGTTCATATAATATACCCTTCACTAATAATAAATTATTTTTAAATGTTTACTGTTATTTTCTTAGCAGTATTGGCATAAAGCCATAGCTTTTGGGTGAAGTCAAATCAAATTTTCAATTTTTTTTTGTTTATTTTTTTATGAAAAGGTAGAAGATATTAATAGCTGCTAATTTCTTTAAACGATGTTGTCGTAGATTCGTATTTTTATACACCAAAAAGGGTGTCTTTGATGTCTCCTACAGCTCCAAACTCATAGCATCCATTTGCCAGCCTTTTAAGGCGCTTTATAGAAGGGTTAATAAAAGATGTACAAAAGGACGTCTAAGGTGCGTAGTAGCATTCTAAAGCCATCTATGGGAGACATTTTTTTCATCAACGCATTCAAAACTTAAAAAAATAAAAAACTTGAACATTTCTTCAGAATTGTGTATAATTATTAATGCTTTTTAAGGTTCTTTCTTATGACTTTTTCTAAGTTTCTTGATCCCAAAAATGATGTATCGTTTAAGCGTATCTTCGGTACTGAAAAAAATAGAGATATCCTTATTCACTTCCTCAATGATATTCTTGGCTTTACTGGTAAAAATGAAATAAAGGATATAGAGTTTTTAAGTACTATTCAAGACCCCGATATCGCCGCTAAAAAGCAAAGTATTGTTGATGTTCTCTGTAGAGATTCTACAGGTGCTCAATACATTTGCGAAATGCAGGTCGCTAAAACTAAAGGCTTTGAAAAACGTGCCCAATACTATGCTGCTAAAGCTTACTCAAGGCAAGCTGATAAAGGTGACCAGTATCATAACCTTAAGGAAATTATCTTCATTGCTATAGCAGATTGTGTACTGTTTCCTAATAAATCTGAGTACAAATCAAAGCATACTATTCGAGATGAAGACACTAATGAGCATGATCTAAAAGATTTCTATTTTATATTTATTGAGTTGCCAAAATTTCCAAAGAATAAGGAAGATCAGTTGGAAAATATAGTTGAAAAATGGGTTTATTTTTTTCGATATGCAGATGAGACTAGTGAAGAAGAGCTGGAAAAAATAATAGGTAGTGATGTAATAATTAAAAAGGCCTATGAAGAGCTAAATAGATTCAACTGGTCAGAAAAAGAATTTATTGCCTATGAACAGGAAATAAAACGTATTCTTGATGAACAGGCTGTCCTCGCTCAAAAACTTGATGATGCTACTGAAAAAGGTAGAGAAGAAGGTAAAGAAGAAGGCATCCAAATCGGACATGAAAAAGGCAGAAAAGCAGAGAAAATCGAAGTGGCAAAGAACTCACTTAAGGCCGGTGTCTCTATTGATGTTATCGCTCAAATTACCGGCCTTTCGATAGATGAAATTCAAAAATTAAGGAATTAATACTTTACCTTGACCTCTAGCTTGAGTTAAATGACATTGAACAGAAGTATTATTTAGATAACTTTTAGGCTCCAAGCTTATTTGTTGTTCTTTTACGTCACTCACTTCTAATCTGCTTAACATTTGTTGCATTAATTGATTTATTACTGGGTCTATTCTTCTATTAAATTCAGCCATAAACTTATCAAACTTTTTCGGACTTAATCTACCGGGATCTCCGGGTTCTCTACCAGGCAATGCTTCCTCTGCGTATGATTTTAAAATCCCTGAAATTTCATTAAATTCACCACTCCTAATTTTTTCATTAATCTTCTCAAATAATTTCTCAAAATTAATATCTAAGCGGTGCATTTTTATACCACCTTTCGATTCAGCTTGCTTCTCTAATACTTCCTTGAACGACTTTATAATATCCGATGTGTAAAAAAGAGCCTTTACAGGATTAACATCAGAAAACTTAGGAAGAGGACACTTTTTATCTAGAAAAGCTTGTAACAAGAAAAACATCAAGCTAGCATTATTACTCGCACAAACTTCACGACTAAATTGGCTAGTATATTGGATATTTGGGTTTCTTACTGTATCAGAATAATTGGAGCTACTTCCTGCTGTACCAGAACGGCTAGAGCTATTTTCTGAAAATGAAGGCAACGCAGCCCTTAAAGGGGAAGAGATAAACTGAAAAACACCTTTAACAGCATCTATCCATGAAGACGGCTTACTTGCTCCGCTTGTAGCTCCTATTTTGTTATAGCCTATTTCGTCACTTTGCGATGAATTGTCTGATGCATTATCATAAGATAGATCACACTTAGCTTCTTTTGTAATACTATATTGTACATCACGCTTCTTGCGAGTAGATCCACAATCCTCAATTTTCCATTGACATGGACTATCTTTGCCCCTGGCCTCCAAGTAAATACTCTCCTTCTATCCCTATCATGGCTAAGATAATCACTAGCAGGATATAAATACTCATTAAAATAAGTGCTTTTTATATATATGTTGTTACCTTCAGGTTCAAATTTCCATTGACATGAACTATCTTTGCCCCCTGGCCTCCAAGTAAATACTCTCCTTCTATCCCTATCATGGCTAAGATAATCACTAGCAGGATATAAATACTCATTACTATAGTAAACACTTTTAATACATACCTCCGATGAAAATACTGCATTCTTTACTGACTCTGGTAATTCTCCTTTTATCCTTTCAAGCTCAGATTTTTTTTCCGAATGAACATTATGGTAATTACTCATCTCCATAATTCTTTTTACATAACGGGCTAACCTAAACTCCGCATTTTCTACACCTTTAACTTCAATACTAGCTCCAATATTGAGAAGATTTGTAACTTCAATAACATTCCCACTTTCTACAGCAGCAAATAAA
Organism: Wolbachia endosymbiont of Rhagoletis cerasi; assembly: GCF_018454475.1. Taxonomy (NCBI): domain Bacteria; kingdom Pseudomonadati; phylum Pseudomonadota; class Alphaproteobacteria; order Rickettsiales; family Anaplasmataceae; genus Wolbachia; species Wolbachia endosymbiont of Rhagoletis cerasi. The sequence continues at coordinate 2,994 of NZ_JADCNC010000007.1, forward strand.
AGTCTATCATACTCACTTTGCTTTTGTCCTAAAAAGTTTACTACTTCTGTTTTACCAAGGTCATTTGCTACATCTAAAGGTTTTCCACCATCCTTATTTTTAGCTCCAATGTTAGCCCCCTTATCTATAAGAAATCTAATTATCTCTAAATGACCTCCTTCAGCAGCCCTATGCAAAGATGTGTAACCATCACTATCTCTAGCTTCAATATTAGCCCCTTTCTCAAGAAGTTCTCTAACGTCACTAAGGCGTCCTGCTCCTGCAGCACTAACTAATAAATCATCATTGTTTAAAGTCATTTGTCCCTCCACATTTATAAAAACTTACCTAACTTAACTAAGCAATCACACTATAACAAGCCACTCTTACCCTGAGCTTTTTTCTTTCCTCAAGCAACACAGAAAGGACCATCTTCCCTCAAACAAGAATTCTGGAATGCCCTCACATAACATAGCCCGCTCACAAAAGTAAAATTACCTTAGCCATCACACACTTACATACCATAAAAAATTAGTAATCTAATGTATTTCAGGAATAGTACTCCACTTTTAAAACTTGTCAACCCCTAATTTAAAATTTTTTTGAAATAATTTTTGATGAAAATTTTTAATGAATTACTATTAATTTAATATTAAATATTACTAAGAACCTAAATAATACAACCACTTTCAGCAATAAAAACCAGCTAGCATGAGAAGATTTTTTTGGAAATCGATTGGTCTTGCAAATGTGCTTAAAATCTTCGTTTCAAGCCCTGGATGTAAATTTATTTGCCTTTTTTTGACTATTTGGGGTTCCTTCTCTATCTCTTGGTGTTAAAAGTTCAAATGAATCTGCACTTGTACGTAAAGCCTTTGCATTTCTCCCATTTTTTCTATTATTTTCTTCACTTTCAGCCAATAAGTGGTTTTCTATTTCACCTTTTTATATCAATTTATTACTTTCTTTTTGATTTGACACACTTTTTTGAACATCTCTATTGTGGAACAAACTTTCTCTTGGTTCTCCAATTTAGACACATGAGCAAAGATTGTGAGCTTTCTCCTCTTACTTCAAAAACCAATATCTTCTTTAATATGATTACTTCTATGTACTTACTAAATTAGGCTACTTAATCCCTTAGACAGGTTCTGAACATACCTTTGCTGAGCTTTCAAAGCTCTTTATAGAGGTAGGTGATTCTAATGTTCCAGGTACGTCATCATAATCAGATAGTTGCGTAGAAATTGAATTCGTCCTAATACCCTGAGATGTACCTTCTTGAAAATGAAGTAATTTATTTTCCAACTTATCTCTTGCTTCTCTAAAACTGTCCAATTTTTTTTGCAAGCTAACACTTTCTTCTTTATACTTTGAAAGTGTTAAATCGATAAAATGATTACACAACACTATTAGACCTGTAGCACTAGAAAATAACAACAAGAGAGGATGAATGGTAACACCTGGCATATCTCCACTTCTTGCATCATGAAAATTTTTATACATATTAAGACAAGAGCCAAAAGCTGCAGAGCATACAAAAGCAAGTTTTGTTCTGCACAGGAAATACTCGACTTGCGCTAATTTTTCATTGCAATGTGCTAATTCTTTACGCAAATCATCAATTTTATCACTATAGTACCTAATAAACAATTGTTTTGTTTCTTCATTATTAACATATTTCCATGCTCTATAAGATCTTCCATCTATGAGCTCAACGTTTACATGCTCTGATTTTAGAAGCGCACTAATTGCGTTACTACTTCTAGAACGCACAGCTTCATGTAGAGGTGTGTAATCGCTTTTAACATCTTTCCTTCTGTTAATATTTTCATAAGTTAAATACTTGAAAAGAGCCGAAATACATTCTGGGTCATTACCTTCAATAGCCAGAGTAATTGCATCTTTTCCGTCTTTATCCTTAGAATTAATAACTTTAGAAAGCGGCTTTTCATTTTCTTGCTTACCTTCAAAATACTTGCACTCATACACCTTATTCGAACGATATGGCTCCTTAAGAATACACAAAAGTTCTTTTACAAGATCAACCTGATTTTCTTTAATAACCACATGCAAAAGTGTGTTTTGATTTTCCTCATCTTGTAACAGTAAAACATCATACAAATAAGCATTTTCATGTAGATAACTAATCTCTTTATTGAAACGTGTTTTATCTATACCTTCTCTTCCTCCTTTACAGATACTGAAGAGTCGTAAACTACCTTCCAAAGCATTGTGATCAATTGCAGAGGCACGTTGCCTTCTGTATAAAATTGGCGCTCCTTCTACGCAAACACTTCCGAAGTAACGAGCAATAGGGGAATGGATACATGCATTTAAAAAATTAGTAAGAGGGTTACAAGTGTTCACACCATTCCTACCTTCAAGCAGTCTAACTACATCTAATTTATTATACGAATCAGCATAATATAAAGGATCCCGATCATAACAGTCCTTAGCATCAATTATAGCATCACATTCAAGAAGAAGTTTAGCTACATCTAAATGACCTTCCCTAGCAGCATAATGTAAAGGTGTTCTAGCTTTTTCATCCATGGCCTCAACTTTAGCACCTTGGCTTATAAGAAAGCTAACCATACCCTCTCTATTGTAGTAAGCAGCATAGTGTAGAGGAGCTATACCCAAACGGTCTTTAGCATTAATTATAGAATCATGGTCAAGAAGAAGTTTAGCTGCATCTAAATGACCTTCCCCAGCAGCATAATGCAAAGGTGTTTTATCTTCTTCATCCATGGCCTCAACTTTAGCATCTCGGCTTATAAGAAAGCTAACCACATCCTCTCTATTGTAGCAAGCAGCATAGTGTAGAGGAGTCATACCAAAACGGTCTTCAGCATCAATTATAGCACCACGGTCAAGAAGAAGTTCAGCTACATCTAAATGACCTTTCCCAGCAGCATAATGTAAAGGTGTTTTAGCTTCTTTATCCACGGCCTCAATTTTGGCATCTTGTTTTATAAGAAAGCTAACCATATTTTTTCTATTGTGGTAAGCAGCATAGTGTAGAGGAGCCATACCAAAACAGTCTTCAGCATCAATCATAGTACCACGGCCAAGAAGAAGTTCAGCTACATCTGAATGACCTTCCCTAGCAGCATAATGTAAAGGTGTTTTTCTACTATCATCTTGAACGTTAACCTTAGCATTTCTACTGAGAAGAAGTTTAAGGACATACAAATTACCCTTACAAGAAGCTACACACAAAGGCGTTTGATTGTTTATACCTTTAGCCTCAATATTAGCACCTCCATCAAGAAAATCACTAACCTTTCTAATATCTTTTCTTTCTATAGCAGAAAATAAATATTTATCTAGCTTTGCTCTCAAAAAGTTTGCTACTTCTGTGTTACCAAGCTCATTTACTATGCGTAAAGGTGTCTTAAGCTAAAATGCTGGCACCTTGATCAACAAGAAATCTAACCATATCGTATTGACCTGCACTAACAGCATAGTGTAGAGGTGTCCAATTTTGGTCACATCTAATGTCAATATCAGCACCAATACTAAGAAGAAGTTGAGCTACATTTACACTATTTTTACAGGCAGCCCAGGACAGCAAAGGCAACTTATCTAAAAGTTCACGATTAACATTATATTTATCAATATGTTGATCAATATATTCCTCCAACCGTTTAAAGTCGTCATTTTCTATAGCATGCGTAAAATCCGTTGTAAGGCTCGTTTGATCTTTCATAAACTATATAAAAAAAACTATTTTCCTACTCAGTACAATACTCCATTTTTAAAACTTATCAACCCCTATTTAGAAATTTTTTATGGAATAATTTTTGATGAAAGTCTTTAATATATTGCTACTAATTTAGCAATATATACTGTTAAAAACCTAAACAATATAACCATTTCCAGCACCCAAAACCAGCAAGCGTGAGAACAATTTTTCTTGGAATCGGTTGGTCTAGCAAAAATTACATTACTAATTCCAAGAAAGCGGAGCATTTGGATCATCTGGAATTTCATAAAAAGGCAGCCTATCAATTAACAGACTTTCTTCATCTCTACTAAGATCTCTTGTTACAATATTGCAAAAATCTCTATTGCTCCCAAAATTAGCTGTTACTGCAGTCCTTAAATCTTGATTTCCTGCCACAGCTTCCTGAAAGCTGCTGTTATTGGCAAGATGAGTTTCCAGCACAGGTTTTGCGTCATTACCAAATTTGTTTTTCACATTCAGAATAGCTTGTCCCAATTTATTTGTGTTGCTACTAATTAATTTTTCTGCCACTCCTTCCTGCAAAATACGACTACCTGCTAAGATCTCTCTATTTTCATTATCCTTCACAACCGCTTTCCCTATTTCATCTACCTTGGTATTCAAAAGGTGCTGAGTTACGTTATTGACTAACGTCTTCGACTCATCTATATTATCGCCTAAGCCACTTGCATTAAACAAATATTCAGCTAATTTTTCAGGGCTAACCTTCCCTTCAGTAATTCTTTTTGCTTCACCTTTCTCTATACTGCCAGCATTAAATAACAACTCAGCTAACCTAGAAGTGCCGACATTTTTTATTATATCTTCAATAAAGCTCTTTTGATCCCACTGATAATTCTCTGCTAGTGCATTCTTAGCATCGTTAAATACTAGTTCAGAAATCTTATACGAGCTAACTTTATCTTCGGCAATCTTTTTGGCTGCAAGTTGATCTAAGTTACTTTTATTAAAAAGCAACTCAGCGAGTTTTATTGGATCAGCTTTATTTATAAAATCCTGCGAATTAAGATTTATTTTATTAGCAACATGAGTAGCAAGATTTTGACCAGTGCTATCAGTTATATCAAGTACTGTTTTTCCCAATATATCTTTATTTTCATCAGTAAGTAGCTGTACAGCGACTTCCTCAATTGATGGGCTTTTTCCATCTCTACCTGCCGGACCTTGAGGACCATCTGCACCTTTTGATCCCTGCACCCCCTTGTCTCCTAAAAAAGCTTTTGCTATCTTACCATCATAAGCATTTTCGTTATCAGCAGTTTGATCAAGAAATCTGCCTAATTTCTCCACTAAAATTGATTTCTTTTTCCCATCTCCTATATCCTCTGTTGCATCAAGTATTTTTTTCGTGAATTCTAAAATTTTTATATTAGAGCCATCAGCTTTAGCAAAATTACCCTTTTCTGCCAAAAAATCTTTTGCTGTTTTATTATCACCATATATTTCATATTTTTCATCAAGAAGCTTCCCTAATGTATTAACTAAAATTGAAGTTGCATCGGGTTCATGTTTATAAAATAATTCACTTGCTAATCTCTTGATTCCATCACTGTCACGAGAAATAAATCCTCTATCTGTATCTTCCTTAGTATATACATTTTCAACATCAACCTTTTTATTTAATCCTTCATCTACTTCTTCCTTAGTATATACATTTTCAACATCAACCTTTTTATTTAATCCTTCATCTACTTCTTTCTTAGTATATACATTTTCAACATCAACCTTTTTATTTAATCCTTCATCTACTTCTTCCTTAGTATATACATTTTTAACATCAGCCTTTTTATCTAGGTAAGCAGGCAGAACATCTCGCCTAGAAAATGTACTCTCTAGTATCAAGTTAGAGATTCTATCACCCTTATCAAAATCTTTTGCATAAAATATCGCCTCCACTATGGACTTTTCTGCTAACTTCTCTTCAAGTACTGTATGTTCATCATTGTTAGTACTTTTCATATCAAGTAGACTTTTAAAAGCTGCCGCTAAACCTTCTACTTTATGGCTTATTTCATCTTGACCATTTTGTTTATATTTTAATTCCAGACTACCATTGCTTGCATCTAAAGTATACTTATTACCTTTCTCATCGCTCAAGGTTATAATTTTAACATTTTCCAAATTTGATATTGATGTGCCGTGATTATCTTTAAACTCTACATTAGGTGTCATATCACTTCATATTAATTAAAACGAAAGGATACGCAAAAAAATATATTTTTTTATTAATACATGATGCAAAAAGAGCTTTATTCTATTTTAAATATAGAATTGCAATGAATTTTCCTTTTATTTCCAAATAAACTAATTTTCACTCTTTAACATTAATTACCACTAACTCAAATAACACAACCATTTCCAGCACTCAAAACCAAGGGTCGTGAGAAGAGTTTGTTTTGGGATGGATTGGACTACCAAATGACACGTGTGAACTTTTCTTTATAATAATTTTACTATATTGCAAAACCAGCCATTTTAGCCTATTTTTGTCTTATTTACATATGAACTAATTCGCTTAGCTTTGTTGCAAAAATTTCAAGCTTCTATTTTCACAACGCCGCTTTTGTTTAAATTGTTCTCACAAACGTACGTACTATCTTTATGTTTTTTGAAAAAGTCAATAATTAGATTTTTTGTGGTGCTAATAGGCTTACATTTTTATTGAAAATATTTTTTAAAAAAGTGGTTGACTTATAGTTTGAATATCTTATGATGGCGCTAGTATAGGTATATTTATTATGTAATGCTTGTATGTTACATGGTAGCATTAATATAGAGGGTAAAATGGATTTTAATCAGTATGTCAAAGATGACGCTTTAGCATTATCTCACACCACAATAAATACAAGCGAATTGGTAAGCTTTTTACGGAGTAACACATACATTACAAAGCTTTCTTTACGGCATTGCAATATTGATGACGAAGGTGCAGAGGCCTTAGCTGACGGTAATCTTTCAAATCTTACTTCACTTAACTTAAGTGATAACAAAATTGGTGACAGAGGTGCAGAGGCCTTAGCTGACGGTAATCTTTCAAATCTTACTTTACTTAACTTAAGTGGTAACAATATTGGTAACAGAGGTGCAGAGGCCTTAGCTGACGGTAATCTTTTAAATCTTACTTCACTTGACTTACAGTTTAACAAAATTGATGACAGAGGTGCAAAGGCCTTAGCTGACGGTAATCTTTCAAATCTTACTTTACTTAACTTAGATGGTAAAAATATTGGTGGCCAAGGTCCAAATGCCTTAGTAGAGGTCTTAGCTAACGATAAGCCTTTAGATCTTACTTTACTTAACTCAGATGGTAACAATATTAGTAACGATGTAAAGGACTTAGTTAACGTACCAAGAAATAGACAGGGATGGACTTCTTTACATTGGGCTGTTAAAAATGGCAATATAGGTAAAATAAATGCTCTAATAAAAGGAGGAGAAAATATTAATGCAAAAGATGAACAGGGATGGACTCCTTTACATTTGGCTGCTACCAAAAGTTATACAAAGGTAGTAAATGCTCTAATATACGGGAATGATATTCATGCTAGAGAAACCAGAAGTGACAAACCTATGCATATTAAAGTATACAAAAATATTATAGAGTTTCTCCTAAACAAACGATTAAACATTAAAGTAGTAAAAGCTCTAATAAACGGAGGTGCAAATATTGATGAAAAAGATAGTGAGGGAATGACTCCTTTACATTGGGCTGTTAAAGTTGGTCGTACAAAGGTAGTAGAAGTTCTAATAAAAGAAAAAGCAAATGTCAATGCAAAAGATAATGAGGAAATGACTCCTTTACATTGGGCTGCTCTAACTGGTCGTACAAGTGCAGTAAGAGCTCTAATAAAAGAAAAAGCAGGTATTGATAAAAAAGATAAACATGGAAAGACTCCTTTACATTATGCTGCTAGCATAGGGGTAGTAAAAGCTCTAATAAACGGAGGTGCAGATATTGATGAAAAAGATAGTGAGGAAATGACTCCCTTACATTGGGCTGTTAAAGTTGGTCGTACAAAGGTAGTAGAAGTTCTAATAAAAGAAAAAGCAAATGTCAATGCAAAAGATATTGAGGGAATGACTCCCTTACATTGGGCTGTTAAAGTTGGTTGTACAAAGGTAGTAGAAGTTCTAATAAAAGAAAAAGCAAATGTCAATGCAAAAGATATTGAGGGAATGACTCCCTTACATTGGGCTGTTATAAATGGCAATACAGATGCAATAAATGCTCTAATAGACAGAGGTGCAGTTATTAATGCAAAAGATAATAAGGAAAGGACTCCTTTACATTATGCTGCTAGCATAAGGGTAGTAAATGCTCTAATAGACGGAGGTGCAGAGATTAATGCAACAGATAGATGGGAAAGGACTCCTTTACATTATGCTGCTAGCATAAGGGTAGTAAATGCTCTAATAGACAGAGGTGCAGAGATTAATGCAACAGATAGATGGGAAAGGACTCCTTTACATTATGCTGCTAGCATAAGGGTAGCAAATGCTCTAATAGACGGAGGTGCAGAGATTAATGCAAAAGATAATGAGGAAATGACTCCTTTACGTTTGGCTGCTATAATTGGTCATGAAGGTGTAATTGAAGTTCGAATCCAGAAAACATTAATACAAGATTTTAGCACACAAAAACCAGATTACTTGACGAGTGCATTTTCTACTTATTGGGATAGATGCCTAGATGAAGTAAAAAGAATGAAAGAAGAGAAGATTGATAAAGTTATAACATTTTACGATATTCTAATAAGCAAGAACAATAAATTAGCATCTCATATAAATGAAGATGTGAAAAAAGTATTAGAAGAAGAGGGTAACTATAAAAGTAAATTTCCTATTTATGCCGATAAAATAGAAGGTCAATTCAAAATAGGAAAGCAGAGACGGGATGCTTTAGATGTAGGCGAGATGGTTACTACACATTTTGATGGTTTTATACGGGAAGAGTGTCCATTCAATTTGAAGATCGCTGAATATTTAAGTAATAAAGATATAAAAAACTTGAGAAAAGCAGCAATCCAAACTATTGATGATAACAATGGTGCAGCATCCTTGGCTAATGATTTTGCTTATCTTAACTTAGGTAATAGCGAGATTAGTGAAGAAGTCTTAGAAAACCAAAACATGGCAGGAGAAATGGGAGCTCAGTTTAATGATCAGCCAAGCAGTGAGTTAAGTGAAGTGCAGCAAATATCGCATGGCCAGTTACTAAGCTCTTTACATTCTGACGATAGTGATATTGAAGTAATCAGCAGACCGTAATGTCGTTAATCTGGCAGGCATAGCTAATTAACAAGCAGAAGCATAGCAGGCTCAGAGGTCAATGTCAGTGAAGTTTGTGGGAGTAAAAAATACGAAAGTTAGAAAAATTATGCTTGCATTAGTTTTTATTCGTACTATGTATTGTAACAAGGCAGAAGTAAACGAAACAATCAAAAAAGCCAGAGAAGGGCAATGGTTTTAATGTGGTTAGCTAAGGGGCTTTTATTATGGTATTCGTTTATATAATGTTAGGTGTGCTCTTTATTGTTATTCTCGATAGTTCATTAAATTCTTAATAAATAAGGTAAAAAGCTCCATAAGCTCAAGTTAAGGAGAAATGGCGGAAGTGTGGAGAAAGGTAATCTTTAATTAATGATCTAAGGATTTTTCTAAATAAATTATCCCGTTTTGACGATTATGATTTTTTGAATATACCCTTTTACGTTGGATTCAGAGGAGACTCAACAATTGGTTGTTCTGTGTCCTCTACTTTTTCGATTTTCGTACTTGGTTTCAGCACATTATGCAACGCAAAGCTCAGACACACCAATCCAGCTATTCCCACAACCACTGCTACTACAGGCATTTTCATGATATACAATGCAGCACTGCTTGCCAATAATATTGCACCAACAACACTACCAATTATGATTGCTTGCCTTTGTTGCGTTAACTGTTTGTTTTTTTCGTCTACATCATTGCCAGATCTACTATCAAAACACGGTTCGGAGGTTGGCTCTACAGTAGTTTCTATTTGCGCTTTTTCGCTACTTTCACATATAGGTTGAAGATCTTCACTATTTATATTACATAATTTAGTGTCAGTTTCTGTAGCTTTATCAACTGTATTGGTTTGCTTTTTTATTTCAACTTTAACTTCCTCAACATCTGCCGGCATCTCCATATCAGCTCCTTTTGCGGTAGTGGTACCTTTTTTATTTCTAAGCTTTTCAGCAATATCTTTCCATATTTTTTTCGGTGTTCTCATAATGTTTTTCTCCTATTGTTTTTATAAATTAAGATCATAAAATTTCTCCAATTGCTCACTCCACAGCATCGGTATTTCTCTCAAATCAACCAACCTCAAACTACTTGGCTGCCTCCCATTTACTATGTCTTCCTTAATTTTTGGAGCTAAATAATTTAATCTTAAAATTTGTTGTATACGTCTTGTACCTATATTAATTTTAACGCTCAGCTCCTTCACACTTCTATATTTTCCTTCCTCTAGTTGCCGTTTCCACAGATGGGCTCTTACCACTGCTTTCAGTAGCGCATTGTTTGTTTTTCCTTCTGGTTCCACTACTGTGCATTTGTTTCCTTTCTTCTTCAAATTCATTGCTATAAATGTCTTCTCTGACTCAGAATGTACCTCTATTCCATCTTCTTTTACCATTACTCCCTTTATTAACTTTTTCACCATTTCTTTCTGTTTTCCAAAACTTAAATTTTCCCATTCTTCCACTTTTTCTTCCAAACTTTCATATAGGCGTTCGGCTCTTTTCATTACTTCTTTTTCTACTTCTCCGGCTATTACATTTCGGTTTCCTGATTCACAATCCTTTCCCCTCAAATGATTATTGCACACGTAATATCGGTACCTTTTATTTTCTTTTTTTGAGTATGTCAGCGTCATGTTTACTTTGCAGCATCTGCATCTTATCATCCCCTTTAGTAGCGCCTCTTCATATTTTTTGCCTCGATATGGCTGATTCTTTATTAATTCCTGTGCCTTTTGCCATTTTTCTTTTTCTATTATTGCCTCATGCTTTCCTTTATACTGCTTCTCATAATGCCGTATTTTTCCCATATATATCGGATTTGTTATTATTCTCCTCACTGTGGCCTTTTTAAAGATATCTGATTTTGCTTTCGTTCGATATCCTTCTTTATTTAACTCCCTTGCCAATTCTGCCATTGACTTCAGCTCCATATACCTCTCAAATATATGCTTTATTACTTTTGCTTCTTTTTCATTTATTATTAATTCTTTATCTTTTACGTCATACCCTAGCGGCACATTCCCTCCCATCCATAGACCCTCTTCCTTCGATGTTGCTATTTTATTTTTTACTCTCTCTACTATCATTTCTCTTTCTAGTTGCGCTGCTCCTGATAACACTGTTTGCACAAATTTTCCCATTGGTGTGTTGTTATCAAATATTTGCGTCACTGCTACAAAACTTATCCGGTGCCTTCTAAAAAATGACGTTACTTCTATGCAGTCCTTTGTTTCTCTTGATAACCTATCTAGCGTATACACTACCACACAGTCCACTTCTCCGGCTTTTACATCTTCAAACAATCCCTTTATCGCTGGTCTTTCTAAATTTTTTCCTGAATAGCCTCCATCATCATACCTTTTGGCTAATGCTACCCACCCTTCTCGGCTTTTTATATATTTTTCACATGCTACTCGCTGTGCATCAAGACTATTAAACTTCTGCTCTAGCCCGTCTTCATTTGATTTTCTCGTATATATCGCACACCTTACCTCTTTTAGCATTTTCTCCCCCTCAACTTACCTTTTTATCACGCATCCCAAATAATAAAGGACCGTTGTAGCTCATTCCCATTATTTTTCCGGCTACCGCTGATAATGACGTATAAAACTCTTCTCGGTAGATCAAACCTGTATTTGTTACCATTACAACGTGGACTTCTTCTCCTCTCTCTAATATTAACTCTGTTCCCTCTACTGGCAGTTTGTCACTACTTATTCTTTTTCCCTTCTCTAGTCGATCTGCTAGATATTCTAGTCTTTTTGCCCCTTTTCTTGATATTTCTCCATACGCTTTCTCCTGTAACCTATATGCTAACCTCGGTATCAGGTATTTCTTTGAGTGTCTAGGTGCTTCTTCCTCAAATACCTTCTTCCATATTTTTTTCAGTTCTGCTAGTGGTTTTTTCTCTAAGCATTTTACCTCTTTTTCTACTTTTTTTTCCATATGATCACCTTTTCAAACACAGCCCTTCTGAATTTTTAAACGCTATAGCACTTTCTCATCCACAGTTTCTAGCTCTTCCTTTGCCGCTATCACACCTGCTGTCGTACTTTCCGATACAACCCTTATTCTTTCTATAAACTCTCTCTGTTTATTTGCCATTTTTACGTTCTCTAACACTTCTATTATCTCTTTATTATTTCTCGCATAATCCATTGGGGTTTTGCCATATTTATCCTTTTGCTCTACATTTGCTCCCGCTTTTACTAGTTCTTCTACTATTTTTACCTCACTGACCATGCATGCCAGGTGTAACGCGGCAAATTTGCTACTACGTTCCACTACGTTTACCTCTACTCCCGCCTTTATCAGCTCTTTTATATTTTCTAGACGTTGCCCCATCACTGCTAGGTGTAGTGGTCTATATTTCCCGGCATCTGCTGCATCTAAATCTGCTCCTTTTTCGATTAATAACCTCACTTTTTTTGGATCTAGCATCCCTACTGCATAATGTAATATCGTCCTTCCTTTTGTGTCTTTTTTATTAATATTTTCTATTGGGTTATCTAATACTTCTTTCCACGACTTATTAAATTCTTCTCTTTCTTTCTTACTAAATTTTACCATAAGTTCCTCAGCTATTAATACAATATAAAGTGGCTCCAATTTGGCTCACTTTAGCGCTTAGCAAATCTTGTTTGTTTACTAGCTACTTTTTCACTTAGGGCTGTTTTGGCATAAAAAGCAAGTTTTTTTTTACAAAATATACACATTTTTTCAGCATATTATATTAAGATATAAATCTATATATTTAATCTGTTAAATAATAGCAATTCCTCTCCTGCTGTTGCCAGCTTTTCTCTTCTATTTTTTCCATATATTTAGCCTCTTATTTCCTCACAAAAAGTCTGCAAACATCTACAGCCCTTTCCTCCACATCATTTAGCTTCTTTCCACCATTTACCACCTGCTTTTCCGATACCTTACTTATTTTTTCCATTAACTCCCTCTGTTTATTCACTATTTTTCCTCCTTTTTTCTTTAATACCTCCCTTGTCTCTTCATCACTTGCGTAATACATTGGGCTAAATCCTGATATACTTACCCGGTTTATTTCTGCCCCTGCTTTTATTAACTCTTCTACTATCTTTTTTCCACCTACCATACATGCTAGATGTAGTGCCGTATTTCCATCTTCTTCGGTTGCGTTTATCTCTGCTCTGGCTTCTATTAATTCTTTTACGTTTTCCAGACGCATTCCAAGCGCTGCTGAGTGCAGTGGTGTATAACCTTCGTTATCTCTTGCATCTACATCTGCTCCTTCCCATATCAGCCAGTTTACTTTTTTTCTCGTCGACATTTTTGCTGCTCGGTGCAACATTGTTTCACCGTTTTCATTTTTTCTATTTATATGCTTTTTAGACAATTTGCCTGCAAGCAACTCTTGAAATAATTCATTAAAATCATCCCTTTCTTCTTGACTAATCCACATGATGTACCTCACTATAAAACTTCCTAACTTCTAGCGTTTGGTAAATCTTTTTTGTTTACCTACACCTACCTAATTTATAGCTGTTTTGGCATGGAAAAGCAACTTCTTTTTTTCAAAAAACACACATTTTTACCGAATGTTAATGTAGTGTATGAAGATATAAGTATATATATTTAACTCATTAAACATATGACCTGTTTTTCTTCCCAACTTCTGTTCAAATGACGATGTTCGTGCCACGTTAGTACACCTGGGTAAAACACTAAAATGTAATTTTCCGGTTCATGTATTGAATCCTTTTGCTCTGAATTTAAATCGCTTTCAAAATGAACATTGTGTTCTGCTAAACCAAATCTTATAACTTTTTGGTTGGTAAAATCTTCTACCTTGTAGTGGTGAGTAACGCTAAACCTTTCTAAAATTGGCTTGTATTTTAAATTCCACAGTTGTTCAGATAGTTTGCTACTTCCCAATAAAAATTTATCCCCTTCTTCTTCTGTACTCGTAACCGGAAAACATGCGTTTATTTCTCCTAAACTCCAACTGTCCGATAATACTATCTGCGCTTTAGCAAACTTAATTGCCGGTAGTAAGCTCTGTGGTAGCGGATATAGCGCTTTGAAGTTATACCACAAATGATTTCTTTCATAGATGCCTCTGTAATTCTTCATGTGGGGCTCGGTTTCTCCAAGGATTGCTACATCTAGGCGATATATATCATTGCTTAATGCTTGCTCATAATGAACTCGAAAAGTACCAAACTTAAAAGTTGGATTTAAGATTTTTAGCTCAAATGAGTTCTTCCGACCAAATGATAACACTGGTCCATCTTTTTCGATCTTTGTACCAGAGTAGTCTGATAATAAGCTGCCAAAAAAGCTTTCATCTAAAATAAATCTTCCAATATTATAGTGGTCATTGAAAAGCCTCATTAGCCTCGATCTTGCTGGCAATGATAGTTTTGCTAGTTCTACTACTGCATCCACGAAGAAGTCGTTCGGAACATCTTTTATCCCTATCTGTAATTCAAAAAAATGTTTTCCTGGAGGTTCCTCAATGATCGTAATATCTTCTATATCTGCCCATTTTAATGCTATTTTCAGTGACGCTGGTGTTCCTCTTAAACGCTGAAATTCTACCCCTTCTTTTATCGCTCTTCTTTTCTCTTTTGCCCAATGCAGAATCTCTTCTAGACCATATTCCTCTACTATCCATGGCAATATTTCATCTTTAGGATTAAACTTAAATCCTCTTATCCTGCTTGGATCTACTTTGTAATCGATTGCATCAACCAGCGCTTTTTCTTGCTTTGTTGCGTTTGGTGGTAATAGCATTAATTCAACTCAACATTTAAACTTCTTAAGGCAGCACACTCATTTCCCAGTACCACAACGTCCTCTCTTGGCTCGATTAATTCCACGTTTTCTACTCCTTCTACGAACAAATTAGCTATAATCCACGATCTTGTTACACTCCATCCTAATCTTTTCGTTGTTTCAAATTTTTCTGTAAATTTCTTCTTCACCGTTTCAATAATATCTGGTCTTTTAATACTAATTCTGCTGTGGATATTTATTTCAATAATATTGCAACCAACTACTGTTATCGTATCTGTTAATACCCTTATATCATCCCTGGTGACTTGCTTTCCTACAATATCCAGTAGTTCTTCAGATGCTATGCCATTTGTGGATAACTCCGTGGATAAAATCGAGATCTCTACACTCCCTGGCACTTTTGATTCAACCAGCGCATCCTTTACTCTTCTATCTGCTGAGAGTGCTTGAAACCTATAATGCTCTTTACTTCCTCCAGTGCTTGAGCCAACTATTCTTGCCTTGATTCTTTTTCTAAATCGTTCGTCATCTTCTTCTTTTTCCCTTTCTACACCATAAAACTCAGCTAAATTATCTAGGTCTTCTCCTCCTGCAAACTTCAGTAAATTACTTCTTACCGCTTCATTTATTCTTTGTCTCAGCAAAAGCTCTCTACAGGCTGCTACTTCTAATACCTTCATCGCTGGGTCACTTTCTACTAATGCCGTAAAACTTTCATCACGACTTACTAATTCTTCCTTCATCCGAGAAAAAATCTCTTCAAAGTTCAGTGGTTCGATAATATTTGGCTGCTCCATCTTTATACTACAATTCCTTCAAAATGAATATTTTTCCCATTTGGTAGATAAATCCCATCCAAAGAAATTGTGACTTTCCCTTCTTTTACTTCTGTGATTTTTACCTTTTCGAGTTTGAACCTTGTTTCCCACTTTTGTAGTGCTTTCGCTGTTGCCGCATAAATTTCTAACGTAAAATCTCTATTTATTGGCCGATCAATTAACTCAAATAACCTTGAGCCATACTCCCTCCTCATTATTCTGCTGCCTATCGGCGTGGTTAATATATCAATAATTGATTGCTTTAAATGTTCTATTCCTTCAAGCTCTTTTCCCGTTTTATTGCTCATCCCACGCATTTTTAGCTCGCAAATACATTTTTGCTAATACTCATTACATGAAAACCACACGATGCCAAGTCACCGGTTCTTGTTATGCCAATATCATTAACAAATACGCTGTTTGATCCCTGAGTTAGTTTCTCCCCTAGAGTTAAGATATCTCCTTTTCGACACACAGATCTCCCTTTCTTAAAAACATCACTACTTCCACTCATACAAACATGTGCCGGTATTCCACTGCAATAATCCCCTACACAAACGATTGCTTTACCCATATGCTAGTTTAGATCTATTCTTTTTGCTTTGAGTTTTATTCCTTTTTTTGTCATCTCTATGCTTGATTCTCCTACTTTCAACGTTATTTTATCTACTACATCTATCTTAAGATGGTGCTTTTCTTGGTCATATGATAACTTTGTCCCATCTTGAAATTTTACACTATTTATTTCCTTTTTATTCTCTGGAGGCGGATATTTCTCCTGATATATTGCTGGTAATACTACCCCCAAAGATAATTCCCCAAATGGCGATAATACTATTACTTGCTCATCAATATTCGGCGCAAACCAACTTCTATCTTCTCCTGCTCTTGCCGTTATCCACGGAAGCCAATCCGTTAAAAATTCTCCTACTTTGACCCTTACTCTTGCCTTTTCATAATCTACTTCTTTAATAAGCCCAATACGGATAATATTCGCTAACTTCCTATTTAGCTCTGCAATCGCAAAATTATGGTCTAACATGTGCTTTACCTATTTCGATAACATGTGGCGTAACTCCGCCTGAAAATATTGACTTGCCTACATGGATTTCATGCACCCATTCAACCATCCACACTAGATATGCATCTAATTCTGGCCTAAAATCATCCCCTCCTGCTGATATAAATTCACCTGCTGAAACATTTTCCACGTCCCAAGTATTCTTATTCACTACCCTTGTAATTTCCGCTGCCAGTGACCTTACAACCACCGAGGAATCCTCGACTGTTCCATCAACTATCACTCTTGCCTCAAATCTTGCTCTTAGTGCTAATTCCTCTGTTCCCGGATCTTTCCCTGGTTCTAAACTTGCAAGCTCTACAAACACTGCTGGCGCTATTATTTCCCGACGTACCGTTCTATACACTTCACATGTCTGTATTGCTGGTATCTCTTCCCTGAGCTTATTACAGATTGCCTGATGTAAATTTCCCCAGAACATTATTTCATATAACTCATTTGCTGATCAAAATACTTCTCAAATACTCTTTCTACTTCATTATCAACTAACTCTTTCATTGTTTCCCGAGCTTGCGTGTTTATTTTAATTTCATCTATTGGCAAAGACGTGGTATACCTTCTTTTGAATATTCCTATATGACCATTTTTCATTGTTGCTATAAATGCTCCTTCATATGTACGGCTTCCTACTTTTGCTCCTATCTTTGTCTGTTTTATACTCCCAAGTTTTGCTACTCCTATCCACTGCGAACTGAGCTTTACTATCGACCATAAACGCTTTCTATTTGCTTTATCCACACTTAACTTTTTTCTCATTGCTTTTTTTGGTATTTGTTTTTCTTCGCTAACTTGTTTAACAGTTTGCGATCTTACCCATAGTGCTGTTTTGTTTAATGCCCTCACCGTCGCTTTTTCCACTTTCGCTTTCTCTGCATCTATGCTTTGCATTATGCTACCGGTGACTTCGATATTAATACGCATCTATACCCCCACTGCTTGTATTTTCCATACCATTCCCGAATTATCCCTGAGTGGTGGTGTGTGTACTCTGTATCTACAACTACCTATGGAAAAAGTATCTCTTACTACTGGCTGCAATATATCAAAGACACTCACCTCCAAAATCAACATCTCCCCTACAAATTGTCCTTCACCAATCTCGTATAATTTATCTGGCTGTTGTTTTAATATTTGCACCATATATGACTTATCCTTTGACTCATACAACGCTTGCTCTCCTAGATGTGCAAAACAATCTGCAAATAATCTTTTAATATCTCTAAACATAATTTTTTAGTTGCTTTTTATTCTTTAGTTGATATAATGCTTCCTGTTCGGGGTATTAAAAACAATCTGTTTACCTCACCTGTTATGCAGCAAGTTTTACAAGTATACCTGGGCGGTGGCACATTGGTAGAGGGTTTGATTGGGTATGAAGGTCAGTCCCTCTATCAAATCTTCTTGGCTCTTGTTTTGCATACAATGGCTGACCAAGGGTATTCACCGTCTCATTAAAGTCCGCTGGCGCAAAGTAAGTAGTAAATGTGCTTGCTGTACCAAGTGGAAAACAGTGTCCTGTGTCTTTTTCTATAAACCTTCTCACATTTCCTTCAGGGTCGGTTGCTTGCCCTCTGTACTCCTCAAATGTTATTCCACAGAACGTAAATCCTGATCTCATGTCATTCCTTAATGCTGCTCCTTCTTGCCATCTCTCGTATGCTTCTTTTACTTTAGCGTGGGAAGTTAAAGCATCGAAAAACTCAGGACTTACCAGCGCATGAATTCCGGTCATATATTCACCACTTAAGTTGTCCTCAACATGGCGCAATACTTCCAGACATTTTCTTTTTACATCTGTCGTTGCTGTTCCCAATGCGAAATTTACCACTTTTGGCGTAATTTCAAATTCGTTATACAGATTTAATAACTCTGACCCATCTGCATCAAGAATGATTCCCTTCAACGCCCCCATCCGCAAATGTTCTAACGTTATCGCGTGCTTGTTTCTCATCAATTCCAGATGATCTGTTACCACGTTAGCCAACGCTTTCAGTTCATTCTCTGACCCAAATGCCCTTATCCCTTGCACTTCCTCAGGTAACACTACGTCATCATGGGGAATATGCGGAATTGTGAATGTTCTTACTTTTCGTTTTCCACGTTTTCCCACTGTTGCTGGTGCTCCCGGAACTTGCGTTGGTAATAAACTCAATACTCCGTTTTGCTCTTCTATCGTAATATGTCGAAATCTTACCGATCTACTTGGAAATAAATTTAAGCTTTCTGTTCGACCATAATTTATCGGCAATATGTTTATTGCTTTAGTTAATTCCGTCATACTAAATGCTGGATTTGTAAATGGATTTTGCATGTTTTTCCCCTATAGTGTTTTAAGTTGGTTTTGCTCTTCAGTTGAGCAGTTTTAAACTCCCTTACGAATGATGATGCCCCGTGCTTCAAGTTGCTTGATTGCTGCAGCTTTTTGCTCTTCAGTGATATTTGTTGGCCACACAACCGCATGATCAGCTAGCATTGCTATACGAGTAATGATTACTGCTTTGGTGGTTTCCGTTGCGTTTACATCGCTTGTTATCACACCTATTGCTGTTTGCGTGCCATCTGTAGCCGCTAAGTTTATAATTTTAATTAGATCATCTTTATCACGACCAACAACCGCACCAAGTTTAAGGTTTTGCCCCTTTGCTACTGTTATTTGGTCTCTTGAATATAGGTTTGATGCCTCATACTTTAATAGGTCACCAAGGTTATTTTGTTCAGTTATACAACTCATAAATGTTTCTCCTATGATTGTTGTCAATAAGAAATTTCATATTTTGTAAAATCTTTGAAAATCCAGTTGTTTTTAAGAGTATAGAAAATAGTTGTGAGAAACTTCCTAGCAGTAGCAATAATAGCCTTAGCAGAACCACGCTTTTTTTTCACACGCTCGTAAAAACTTTTCAGATAAGGACTATAACGTATAGCAATCCAAGTACACTGTACTAAAGAAGTACGCCCAATTTTTGATCCACGTTTAGTAATTCTTCCAATTGTGCATTGTTGATTGGATTGAGAAACTCGCGGTACAACTCCAAAATAAGCTGTAAGTTTTTCAGGATTACTAAAATCATTAATATCACCAATTGTTGCAACAAAAACTGCTGCAGAAATCGCACCAATACCTTTAATGCTGATGAGATTATTAAATCCAGGAAGCTGCTGAGCAAAAGCTATAATTTTCTTTTCAAGTTTTTTGAGACTTTCTCGAATGACTTCCAGATTACTGCTAATCACTTCAATCTCAACCTTTTCCAAGTGACTCCAATCATGTTTACCAAGAGAGCATTCAAATCCCGCTTTGGTTGTCAGTACTTCCTTTTTAATCTTTATTCCGTGGTAATTGAAAAGTCCATGTATTTTATTGATTAAAGATACCCGTGATTTTACTAACTGATCTCTTGTTTTAAGAAGAGAAGCTAACTGTTGGCATTGTTTGCTCTTGCATTTTGCTTCAGGCAACATATCTTTGCTGAGAAAAAAAGCAATAGCTCTTGCATCATGTTTATCTGTTTTGTTCACAGAACGACGAATAACTTCAAATTGCAAGGGAGCAACCACAACAACGCGCTTAACGTAAGGTGACACTTCATCATAAAAGAAACAGCTATTTCCCGTTGCCTCTAAGGCTACTTCATCTGTTTCTTGAAGATTTTTGATAAAATTACCTAAATCCTGTAAGCGAAACGTTTTAATATACTCTGGTTTTTCCTGTTCTAAGTAGCAAGCAGTGAAACTATTAGTATGTAAATCAACACCTATGTAACGCATAAATCTTCTCCCTTATTGAATACTCCAACATATCAGAGTAGAATATTACCGGTTGGTCCATTCTCCTATACGCGGTCACTAAATTTTATAGGCCGCACGATGGTTTTCGGTGGCAGGGGCGATTAATCTCCTTCACGAGGTCTTTTTCCTATACTGCAAAAAGCAGAAAGGGCCTCACAAACATTTTCAATCTGCCACCTATCCACTCTGAGAAGGTATTATCTTCTCATGCTTCCAACCAAGCAATAACTATTCATACCACCTCCTTAATTGTTTTACCGCCGCTTTTGTTAGTGTTATATACGGCGGTTATAAGATTTGTTTACCGCGGTGTTTAAAGTTGCTATACGTCGCGGTAAAAACTTTATAATTGGCTATTCTGGCGGACCGCGGCATTTGTAATTGCTGGTACCTAAATTTCTCAAATGCCAGATTGCGCTCGAGTTCTTGCTACCTGCATCATCAAGTCTTCTGGTGTATTTTGCGGTATTGTACTCAGTATCTCTGTCTTCTTCGTTCTCTCCGCCAGTATCGACATTAATATTTCTTGCGCTTGTTTTGCATTTACATTCTGTTCGATAAATTCTCCTATCTTCTCTGGCATCTTTGATAAATTACATAATCTTATTACCTCTAATACTTCTCTGTGGCAGTTGTTGTAACCAATACGTTTAGCTTCCTCAACATCAGTACAGTCTGTGGTCATAGTAGTACTCCTATAATTGTTAATAAATTCAAAAAATGTTGTAATTCCATCTGCAAGACCTATTTCTATTGCATTTTTACCAAAATATAGTCCTGCTTCCGTTGATTTGATTTTTTCCGTGGAAAGATTCCTATTTCTTGCTACAAGCTCGACAAACATCTCATATAGGCGGTCTACTTCATCTTGTAAGCTTTCCACACTTTCTGATGTTATCGGCTCATGCGGATTTAAATCGTTCTTTCGACTTCCAGCAAAAACAGTTGTATATTTTATCCCTTGCTTTTCATCAAATCCACTTTGATCAATGTGACTTGCTATTACTCCTATGCTTCCAACTCCTGAAGTCCTCGTTACCAATACTTTTTCAGCACTTGACGCTATTGCATACGCCGCAGAATACGCATCATCATTTGCTATTGCTACGATCTTTTTTAATCCCCTTGCTTCGTAAATAAAGTCCGAAAGGTCGAATAAACCGTTTACTTCTCCTCCAGGGCTGTCTATGTCCAAAATTATTGTTTCTACTTCTTCATCTATTAAAGCTTCTTCTATCTCTTCACGTATCTTCTCATACGATGTCATCCCCAACACATCATCAAAAGCCTCTGACTTCTTCGTCAAGATTCCATGTATTGGTATTACTTTTATTCCCCTTTCACTATTTCTTACTGCATGTTTTATATTTTTAAACGTTGGATGCTTCTCTGCATGTAATGACAATAAATCAAAGCTTCTTTGCTCTATCATCATCGGTTTATTGAGCCAGCTCACTTGTGTTGTCATATTATTTCAGTATTAGAATCAAAACTACTGACGTCCGAGTCAAAACTTAAGCCCAATTCACTCGCACGTCTTTGATCTTCAGCAATTTCCTGGTCTATTTCCTCTACATCATAACCAAGTTCTGAAACCACTTCCGATCGACTCTTAAATCCATTTCTTACCGCCATTTGCTGTGCTTGCTGGTCTTTCAGTGGATCTACGTAAGCACACCCTTGCGGTATCCATTTTACCTCTTTTGCTGTTTCTTTTGCCCAATTTTCACCTATGTCCAGTTCTCCAGATAGTATTGCTAATTCTAGCCACCTATCCCATACTGGCCGGCAAAGCTGAAATACTACCACGTTATGCTGTAACATTGCGCACCTCCTACGAAACTCTATTAACCCAGCTCTTATTGATGAATAATTGACACCACTTAGATCTCCTGTTAGCTGCTCGTAAGTTATCCCTGTGCCTACTGCTATTGCCCTAAGCTGCTGTTTCATGAATGCTTCATAACTTCCCCCAACGTCTGATGGTTCCGAGAACTTAATATCTTCTCCGGGATCAAGTAATTGCATAGTCCCAGGTTCTAAGCCTGACAGCGCTACTCCTTGTTCATTACTCTCTCCTTCTCCCATGATGTTCGCTTCAGGATCAAGTCTCGTAATAAATCCCGCAAACATCGCTGCTGTCTTTTTTCTGACTAATTCCGCATCATCGTATTGATCAAGTTCATAGAGCTTTAACAGTACACTGGACAACCATGGTACTCCTCGAATCTGCCCAGGTCTTAGTGGCCTGTAGATATGTAAAACATCATTTGCTGGTACTCTTACTGATTCGCCAAACGAGCCTTCACCTGGATGTTCTCTAAATAGGTAATATGCTTCTCTTTGCCCAAGTCGGTTAAATTCAATCCCGTTTCTAATTACATTACCGTTGGCAAGGGTTTGATTGCTCTTATTGTCTAAATGCTCTGATTCAAGTACTTGCAGTTGCAACGGCACACAAAGACCATCTTCTCGTTTTCTTGTTCGAAGTCTTACAAAACATTCTCCTCCTTCTATCATGCTCCTACAAACCAAAGCTTGTAATCCATAAAAATCACTCACTCCGCTACTGTCTGCTTCATCTGTCCATCTCAGCCATAATTCTTGCACTTTTTTCCGAAATTCTGCATCTTTCGCCTTTGACTGCGGTTTTATTCCTGTCCCAACGCAATTACTCACTATCGTATCGATGATGTTTGCTGCATAGGAGTTCTTTCTTACCATGTCACGTGATCGACTTCGTAAAGTTTCAAGACTATGCGAGAGTAAGCTATTTATACTTCCTGTCTCTGGTTGAAAGTGCAATAATCTCCTTCCTGAGCCTGACGCATCCCAGGCTGAGCTCTTGATTTTTGGTTTGCGGAATAATTGTTTGAATGATTTTAGTAACATTTAGATTATAATTGTTTCAATTATGCAGCAAGTTGCTGGAGAAATTCGTACTTTAGATAATTGGTCAACATATTTTTAATTGTGCAAGAAGTTCCTGTACTTATCTCTTGTAAATAGTATCTCTGTGTCCTATTTCTGTGATAATTACTGTGTGTTCTAATTTATCTATCTTGTAAATTATCCGGTAATCGCCTACTCTTAATCTTTTGCTTCCTACTAATCTACCACTTAATGGTTTACCAAGATTAATGGGATCAATTGTAAGCCGCTCGTCTATAGCTCTTCTAATTCTTGATCTTATTGTTGGTGGTAAAGTAAGGAAATCTCTCTCAAGAACCTTTTCTGAATAGATAATATTGTATTTCACTCATCTTTAATTGTCTTTGCAGATAATATTTTATCCCAGTCGACATCCTCATTTTTGACCATCTTTGCATCTGGCACATCACGTTCTTTTATAATTTTAGCCATCTCTTTCTCTGCTTCAAATTCTTCTTTCACAAGACACACTAAAACTTCTGGTATAGTTTTATTCCATGCTTTTGCGATCTCTGTAAGATATTGAGCAAATTCACCCTCGAAACTTACATTAATATTGAGCTTTTTTTGACTTCGAGCCATATGATTAACCAGAAAATATCAACTATAAACTATAACATTTTTACACAATTTTGTCAATTACCTTATTCATCTAAAAAATAACACTTAGCTCTGATACGACACTCACTTACAGCTTTTTTAACTCTCAACGTCATCCCCCCAGTCTACATTCTCATGAGCAACTGTTTTTGTACCTGGAACATCACGCTCCTTAATAATTTCAGCCATCTCTTTCTCTGCTTCAAATTCTTCTTTCACAAGACACACTAAAACTTCTGGTATAGTTTTATTCCACGCTTCCGCCACTTCTGTAAGATACTGAGCCAATTCACCCTCGAAACTTACATTTAGCTTTTTTTGACTTTGAGTCATACATTAACCAGAAAATACCAACTTTCAACTATAACATTTTCACTTAATTTTGACAACTCCCCTATCCATTGCAATAGCAACATTTAACGTGAGCTTGATCGTCTTTCTTCTATATTAGGCTGCACAGTGGCGTTTTCTAAACTCATAGAAGCTTGTCTCTCCTGTTCACCAAGAGTGAGCTCTCTTAAACAATTCATGACCTGTGGTACTTGCAACATAGTATAAACCCCTATTCCAACCACACCTGTTAAATACCTAGACATTGAAAACTCTTCATCATTATCATTTCTGATTCCAGATGTATAGACTAGGTAGGATGAACCTGCAAGTAGGGCACAATGAGCCAAATTACGAGTTATTTCTCTTACCATTCGACGATTTGACTCTTCTTCTACCTTTCTCAAAACTTGTTGTGCTTGTTCTATACCACTCGTTATAACTCTACGAAATTCATCTTGACTATAGTGAATATTTTGTACTTGTTCCAATTCCTCTGATATTTTTCCTCCAACGTTTCTAATAGCATTTTCTAGTTCTTTTAATGTTCTATTATTTATTCTTACTCTTTCACTTATTCTTGGATCATTACCTTGACTGTCAGCAATAATCACACAATCTAAAGCTGTAAACTGTTGATTATTAATAACAATGATCTCATTAATGTGATCTTTTAACTCATTGATAATCTCCAGTGCTTCTTTACCACTAGCTTCACTATCATCTTCCGTAGGAATCAACAAAATTTTTTCAACTAGTTCTTCTTGTAATTTTTTTATATCCATGTTATCTCCTTTAGTTATAAATCTCTTAACATACAGTATTACATTTTCACTTAATTTTGTCAACTCCCTTATCCGTCGTAATAACAATCCTGCGTTTCGGCTTCACACCTGCAACTTTTAACTCTGCTTTGATTCGTTGCCTGAGCTCCAATAAATCCTTTATTTGAACTTCTCCATACCTAACCACATGGTCACCATACGCAATCGATACTACTCTTTCCCCGCTCTGTAGCTTCTTTATCGCTTCTTCTACTTGATCTAAATATTCTTGGCTATACATCAACTTTTCTCATTCAACCATTGACTTCTTCTCACTCTTTTTGACTTTTTAGTTTTTTCACCTACTAAACTTTCCCACTTACTCTCTGGCCATCTATCTATTCCCAGTGCTATTGATGCTGCTCTTGCATAAACTCTGCAATCTAGTACTTCATTTCGATCCCTTATCTTTTGCCACTCTTGTTTGGTATACCCTTTTACTACCTTGGTAATTAGTTGTTCTGCAGTAAGTTGCTTAAAATATTCAGGTGGATATTCGGGAAAATGACAATACCCCGGCGCCCCTTCTGTTAAAACATTAAGTAATTGGAAAAGCTCGGACTTTAATATCGATACCCCAACTGGCCACAGCTTCATTCCTCTCTTTAGCTTTTGTCCGCTAACTGTTACATCTACTCTACTTGGGCTGCTAAGTGGCACTAGCGCTTTGTTTGCCCCTTTTACTGCCATTACTCTCCCTGACCCTTGGTGACCTCTTACCCAGTTGTATACCTCTTGTGTTGCATACCCAGCATCAACCGCCATCATACTTATCATGTATTCAAGCCCATTTTCACCGATAAAATGATGATTTAATAATTCCGAAAGTTTTCCCCATACTTCTTCCCCTCCTGGATCTCCTTCAAATACCTGGTAGTCTATTGACCAACTTTCTCGGTTTCTTCCCCACGCTACCACTTCTACTTCTAAACGATCTTTTTGTACATCAACCCCTGC
>NZ_JADCNC010000008.1:0-18209 GCF_018454475.1 Wolbachia endosymbiont of Rhagoletis cerasi
CATACCCGACTTTTGCAAGCCAACGTTTAAATTGTTCAACTCTTTTGGAAGGAATAGACTGCAAAATACGAAACAACCCCTCAACATTTGTACAATTAACATTCTGTTTACCACCTTTTGTTTTAATTTCAAGGGGGGTGACAAATTGTCCCCATCCTTCAGAAAGCCCTATATCTCTGCTTTTTATCTTTTTTAGATAGTCAGATGGGTTCTTACTACCTGTCAGAAAAGCTATTACTTCTGTTATTACGTACCACCATTCTCCATCGTGTAATACTCTAGTAAAATTGCTATTATCAAAAGCAGTAGTTTCAATATCTCCTTCTTTTAAAGTTAAAGTGTCAATCATATTGAAAATAAGTTTATTCTAAAAACCAAATATAAACTAAGTTGCTTTTTATTACTAATAAATAGTGGAAGTTTTATCTCCATTATACGTGATAAAATTAGAGACGTAAATAAATAAATTTCGATCTTTGTCTCCATTTTGAACTATTAAGCGGGTTAAGAGTTCTGTAGCTTCTGTTTCTTCTTCTATGGCAGTAACTTTTTTCCTTGAGCTTCATCTACAATTTGCTGATTTCATTACTGAGAATTTTGCAATCAATTGCTCAGAGGTTTGCAATAAAAGTTGTTGTATTTTCATAAAGTCTCCATTAACCCCTTCACAAGTCGTTCAATCTTTTTTGAAGAATTTTCTTTGCAAAGTGTAAAAAATGTGTTAAACTTACTAGTAAGTTTACTTTGCAATAGTTGGGTTACTAAAGATGCCTTTTATTCGAGTTTTTAGGGAGGCTACACGCGTTAATTTAAAAAAGACGAACTTTTATATCTAAATTACAAATAGTGTTGTAAGGACCTCCTAAAGCGTTTTAAAGGGTAGGAGTATTTTGTTACCCTCTCTATGATAGAAGTGACATAAGTTGGCTGTTGCAAAAATAACGTTTCAAAAAGTCTACTAACCATTTGTTCTTTAGGTTTGAAAAATTTTCTTTGCAACCAACAAAAAAACATGATAGACTGGTTTTAGGCTTTCTTGTAGTAAATAAAAGTTTGGGGTAAAAAATAGTTTAGAAATGCCTCGTAATCGAGTTTTAAGCTACCCTACATGAGTAATTTAGGTCTTGGTGGTATAATTGTACCCTGAAGTCACAGGATCGTCTTAAAACGCAATTATGAGCCATTTGTTCTTTCTTATTCAATTTAAATATCCTAATAAGTTTTGTAGTGGTCTTTTTGCTCTTCTTTCTTTTTGATAAGTTTTATTTATTTGTAGTTTATATATTTATTAATTTATATTTATTACTATTGTTATTATATATATATAATATATAAGGGTTTTAGGAATAGCAAAATCAGCCATATTGGCTAACTTTAGGTGCGTAGTTGCTAGGAATACTTTTAGGAATGTAGGTCAAAAAGCCTAGGTTTTATGCAGAGTCTAGCTTCCTTGATTTCTAACTATTTAGCTGATAACCTAGGAATTAGGAATATAATGCTACCTATAATAGATATCAATTTTTAAGAGATTAATGTCTGTTTGTAAAAATATTCTTGCATAGCTGTTGAAAAACCAATAGCCCATCTGGTATGGTTTTAGCTATTTCTGGTTGTTTCTCCATTCTACTATATATCTATCTATTGTAGCATTCAACGTAAACTAGCAACTGAATATTGTATATATCCATATATAGAAAAGTATGGTTAGGAGCAATGCAACAAAGCCTACAGAACAAGTATTTGAATAAGAGATCTATTAAAAATAGCTGTAAAGAATTTACCTACAGAAGTTTTATTTGCAGTTAAGATCTTCAGCTCCAGGGGTGAATTTTCCTATACCACAAGCAAAGGGTCCTGTTGTAACGTCAAGCCACTTATCCTCTCTTGAACCTTTAGACATTCCTTTTACTAACTGTTTTACCTGTAAAAGTTCCTGTATCATACGTTCTAATTTATCTCTTCCCATATTGTGAAAAATTTCAGGCAGTCTATGCCGTTGTTTATATACTCCTGCACTTCCTGTATGAGTAAATGGATGCCCTGCAATAGCAGATCGTTTAATTGCATCGATAAGATATATCTTAAGACTTTTATCGCTAATGTTTTTAACTTTCAATTGTGCTGTTATATCTTCTAGTAGCCCTGTTTCTTGATTTCTTAGGTAAGTAC
The DNA here is from genome assembly GCF_018454475.1 of Wolbachia endosymbiont of Rhagoletis cerasi. Classification (NCBI taxonomy): domain Bacteria; kingdom Pseudomonadati; phylum Pseudomonadota; class Alphaproteobacteria; order Rickettsiales; family Anaplasmataceae; genus Wolbachia; species Wolbachia endosymbiont of Rhagoletis cerasi. Next base: position 2,170 of record NZ_JADCNC010000008.1, read on the forward strand.
GTACAGTGCGATCAGCTAACCCATTTGCCTTCACAACTGCCCCATGAAACAAAGCATTCTGTCTTGGCATTTCTCCTATTGACTTAAAGATTTTTGGCTTAGCTGTACCTTCTACCGGCCAAATAGAAAAAGCTAAAATGCCGGCTCTGTAGAAGAAAGAAAAGAAGCGTTATTTTATCTAATTCATTTGTTTGTACTTTCATCTGGTCAATTATGGCTTTGGGGAAGAAAAAAGTGAATTAGCTTAGTTAATCTCCTAAAAGAACGTGTAAAAGGCTTAAAACGTATATCAGACATAAGCTCTGAGCATTAAAAAGGTAGAAAAGTTTGAGGAAAGCAAAAGAAACAAAGTAATAGTGTAGCTATCTGGGCTGGGTTTTTGGTGAGTTGCGTGTAAGTAACTTAAAAAAAATAGCTTAATGTTTTTTAGAGAAGACAAAACCTACGTTTTAAAGCTAGATGTGACTTTAAGGATAAATGTACCCCCCTGATCAAAGAGTGCTACCTTTAAACTCAATTACAAGGCATCCTTAGTAGTCTTACTATTGCAAAACAAACTTATTCTTAAGTTTATCACGGTTTTTATGCTTTGTAAAGAAAATTTTTTAAAAAGAACTGAAGATTTTATTTATTGATGTCTTGAACAAGCGTTCTCTGATCACAGAGTTTGAACTTACCTAATTTTCACCTCCTTTTTTTAGAGAGCTATCTACAAAATTAAAAAATAAATAGAAGTGAAAAATATAAATAGGGTATTATTATGTACCTTATTTTTATTATTTATAATAATAGGTTTTTTTTCTAAACTAAGAAATACCTAAAATCAGCCAAGGAGTAGCCTTTTATGGTATTGGAGCAGTTTGCTCAACTTGTAATCTTAAATTATACTAAATTCCTCTACAATAGCCCACTTCTCAGCTTAATAAGATTTCATTTTATAATCTAAACTGGCTTAAACTGCCTAAAATCAGCGTAATCTAAAATCTTACTTCTTAAAATTTTGGACGAATTTAGAACGGACCGCGTATATATATAAGATTTTTTGGACGAAAAACAAGCGAATCCTGTATATATATTATAGGCCCCTAAAGTTTTTTCAAAAATATTGAACAGTTTTTGGAATTTTGGTGAACATATATATAGCAAGAAAGCATTAAATCCATATATTTTCATAAAAGGAGTAAACATGTATACTATTACTTTCTTTCGGAAAAAACCTTCTACTCTCTCCGGAAAAAGTCGTAAGAAATCCGGTATTACTATAGTAGGAGTACAAACACTTTTCTATTCGCTTATAATCCCACCTTAAATCAAACTATTCCTAACCTTCAAAGACACCATTATGAACTATATAGCAGAAAGAAAACATTAGTTTTTTTTAATTTATTTTAAATAAAATGCAAGTCATTTGGCAAACTTACCAAATAACCAAATGAACCTACAAAGAGAAATGCAAGAAAATCAATACTTTAAAGGAATTTCAAATGGCAAATAAGATTTCATTTGGCAAAATTGCCAATCAGTCTCAAAGCTGCGTATATGGGGAGGTTTAGCCAAAATGTTAAATGGTAAATTTCCTTATATATAATATATATTACATATTAGTAGTATGTAATATATCAATGTGACAAAATAGAAGCATTATGACTTTATTTATTTAATAAGAAATTGACATAGTAAGAAAAATACTGTAGAATAGGCGTAGAGGATTATCTCTTAATTAAAAAGAGTTTCAATACCCTCACAACCTACTAAAGCAGCCAACCAATGAAAAACCTTCTTAATATGCTTTTCACTTAGACGTAAAACATATGCCAAAAGACCTCCCACCATAGCTTTCCCTTAACAACAAAGAGTAAGACCCCAATCAAAACAGCCTTACTCAAAAACCTTTCAAACACTTAACTTTAAAAGGAGTTTCAATCTATGATACAAGATTTTTTAACTAATGTCAAACAAAAAAATACTTTAAATGATGAATATTACGATTTTAACAATACTGTAGAACCATTAAAGCAATTTGATGTAGAAGAGATTAAAAGGCAATTATTATTAAACATAAGATCATGCCTTTCTTATTTATTTCCAAGAGGAACTTTTCATGGTGATAAATTTCATATAGGTGATGTACAAGGTAATAAAGGCAAAAGCCTCAAAGTTGAATTAGCGTATGGTAAGGTCGGGTTATGGATTGATTTCGCAACTGGGGACGGTGGTGACATTATCGATCTTTGGGCAGCCGCACATGGGAAAAATGCTAAAATAGAATTTGTTGAAGTAATGGCTTCGATAAGTAAATGGTTAGGATGCAACAAACCGCCTATACAAGAACAAAAGAAAATAACTCAATGGGACTATCTTGATCAGGATAACCAGTTGATTGCAAGTAAATATCGTTATGATACTGCTTCAGGAAAGAGGTATCTACCTTTTGATGCTAAAAAATCTACCTTCACTGCACCTGAGATCAGGCCTCTGTATAACATTCCAGGAATTTTAAAGTCTGATAAAGTTGTTTTTGTAGAAGGAGAAAAATGCGCAGAAGCACTAATAGAACAAGAAATCACTGCAACGACAGCAATGTTTGGAGCAAATGCACCTATTGAGAAGAACGACTGGAGTCCACTTAAGGGAAAACATGTTATCATTTGGCCAGATAACGATGATCCTGGGAAAGATTATGCTGAAAAAGTTGGAAAAAAGCTTTTAGATATTGGAGTTGCATCACTTTCTATTCTCAAGATTCCTCAAGATAAACCAAACGCTTGGGATGTTGCAGACGGTGTGCTAGAAGGAATGAACGTTGAAGAATTTATTCTTAACAACAAAAGCCCTTATTCTCCAAGAAAGTCAAAAAGGATTGATACTACAGCTTGGACCAATATCCCTCCAGAAAGAAAGTGGGTTATTAAGGATTGGCTCCCTGTGGGAAGTGTTACAGCTCTTTACGGTGATGGTGGTGTTGGAAAATCTCTCCTTGCTCAACAACTAATGACAGCCGCTGCTGCTGGTAAACCTTGGCTTGGAATAGATCTAGAACAAATAAAGACATACGGTGTGTTCTGTGAAGACGATGAAGAAGAACTTTGGCGTCGGCAATGCGCAATAAATGAATTTTATCAATCAGGTATGGAATCTTCTGATTTTCAGGATAATGTTGGCTTATGGTCCCGAGCAGGGCACAATAATCAACTTATGGTTTTTAATAACAAAGATACTGGTCAATTAACTACTTACTTTCAAGAGTTACTTGAGGACATTGAATCGTTTCAGCCGAAGCTTGTGGTATTAGATACAGCAGCAGACCTATTTGGAGGTAATGAAAACGATCGCTCTCATGTAAGGCAATTTATTCAAACCTGTTGTGGTCGCATAGCTCAAGCAATAAAAGGAGCGGTTCTATTGCTTGCTCACCCTTCTGATTCGGGGATGATACGTAAAACTGGTACAGGTGGTTCAACAGCATGGAATAATACAGTAAGGTCTCGTTGGTATTTGACTAGACCAGATAAAGCTAATGCTTCTCCTGACGAGAGAATTTTATCGCGTAAAAAATCTAATTATTCGCAGTGCAATAACGGGCAAATGACACTTTACTGGAAAAATGGAGCATTTGTACATGACAATTCAGTTTTAAATTCAGAACCAATAATCAGAGATCAATATAGCAAAAAGCTGGATTTAGAACGGATGAGAAAACATGAGGTTATCTTGAGTTTAATTCGCAGTAGCGCATATCAAGGTAATATTTATACTGCTGGACAATTTGCAAAGCGTTTTGAAGGAGAAGAGGGGCTTGGTAGTGAGCGCAATATCAGAGAAAGAATAAATAATCTTGCAACTCTTGGACAGATTAAATTCTTTCGTAATGCTGAGGAATATGGGACCAATTCTAAGTATGGATTTCTTTGTGTGAAAGATATGGAACTTAAGGTTTCTATAGAAGGTAAAGTAGAATACAAATTAGTAAAACCAACACATCATTATTTATTAGCAAATGGTGTAGTCTTACCTATTAAGGATTTAGATGTTTTATGGTAAGCCGTCTGTAAAAAAATTTCTGAAAATAGCAATTACTTTTTTGTTCACAAAAAGCCTATGTTTTCATTTATTCAAATTTTCATGGGTGTCAAGAACATTTAAGAGAGATATTCTAAAAAACCTTCATACAAATTTTTTTCTTTACAATGAATAAAAATGACGTTAAACTTACTTGTAAGTTTACCTTGCAATAATAGAATTGTTCGGAATGCCTTTTATTTACGTTTTAAAGGGGTCTACATGCGTTCTTTAGGTAAAGGTGGTTTTATTCTATCCCAGAGTTACAAAATCGCTTTAAAACGTAATTACAGGCTTTTTGCCTACCAATGAGACATAAAACACAAAATTTTGTCTCCGCTATACATGATGAAATTGGAGACGTAAATTTTGATCTTTGTCTCTATTTTGAACTATTGAGCGGTAGTTATCTGGTCCTTTACATTAAATAACTCAGCTATATTATAGTGCATTTTTTATATTAACTAAATCTCTTAATTGATCGTTGTTAAATTCTGTAATCCAACTCTCGCCACTACTTATAGTTAGGTTTGCTAATTCCTTCTTGCTTTGAATCATCTCATCAATACGCTCTTCAAATGTACCTGTTGAAAGTAGCCTGTACACCATAACATTACGTTCTTGCCCGATACGATAGGCCCGATCTGTTGCTTGTGCTTCCACTGCTGGATTCCACCATAAGTCATAATGTATTACATGATTTGCTGCTGTTAAATTAAGTCCTGTTCCTCCAGCTTTTAAAGACACTATAAGAATGTTGGACTGGAATAAGTTTTGAAAGTCATTAATCATTGTATCACGTGCTTTTCTAGAAAGTCCTCCATGTAAAAATGGCACTTCTGATTCAAACCTTTCTTCAAGTAGCCTAGCTATAATCTCACCCATTTCAGTGTATTGAGTAAATATCAATGATTTTTCTGCAACTTCACCAATACTAATCAATATTTCCTCAAGCATCTGCATTTTACCGGATTGTTCAATACTCGCACGCTTTTTCTTGCCAAACTGTGATGGATGGTTACAAATTTGCTTTAAAGCATTGATAAGTTTAAAGATTAGTCCCTTACGTTCAATTCCTTCACTTTTTTCTATCTTCTCCATAGTTGTATCAACAACCTTTTGATAAAGCGCTGTTTGCTCTGAAGTGAGGGAACAATAACGATTATTCTCAATTTTATCTGGTAAATCCTGAATAATGCTCTTATCACTCTTAAGCCTACGTAACATAAAAGGGCTAGTGATTTTCATAAACCTTTCTAGACAAATTTTATCTCTCGCTTTTTCAATCGGTGTTGCAAAGCTGCTTTTAAACTGCTTAGGAGTACCAAGATAAGATTTGTTGATAAAGTCAAAAATGCTCCAATACTCAAGTAACCTATTCTCAACAGGAGTACCGCTCATTGCTATTCTATGCGTTGCCTCAATAGCTTTAATTGCCTTGGTTTGTTCGGTATTAGGATTTTTTATATTTTGTGCTTCATCAATCACGAGCAAAAACCAGCGAATTTTATTAAGTTCTTTTTTATCACGACGTGCAAGACCATAGGATGTTAGAGCTACATCATAATCACTTGCCAATTCCCGATTTTGTCCGTGATAGACGAAAAGCTTTAATTCTGATGCAAAACGTTCCATCTCTCGTTGCCAATTACTTAAGATGCTTGTTGGAGCCACTATTAAGACTCTACCTTGATCTAAAAACCCTGCATTTTTACAGTATAGAATGGCTGCAATAACCTGTATAGTCTTACCAAGACCCATATCATCAGCAATTATGCTACCAAACCCTGTTTCTATGTTCTGTATAAGCCAACTAAATCCACGCTCTTGATATGGACGTAGCTGTGCAGTTAGATTACTTGGTACATCAACAGATGCATAAGTGTTGAACTTATCAAATAAGTTTTTAATTTGCTGGTCAAGTACTACTTTAGCTTCATCTAACTCACCTGCTAAAGCGGCTTGCATCAGCTCTACTTGATTTAAGTGTTCGGGTAACTTACCAAGTTTCTTCAGTAGAGCTTCTACCTCCTTATCATCCAAAAGCACATACTGATCGACTATTCGCACAAGCCCTCGGGAATCTTTTAGCAATTTTTTAAATTCTGTAACGCTTAATTTTTTATCTCCTATTGCTACTTTCCAATCAAATTTCAATAAATTTTCCAGCGTTAAAAAACTTTCGCGATCTTCTTTTATTTTATCCTTGGCAGACAAACTAAGACTTAATTGTGGTTTGAAGATTTTTTGCAAAGATTTCGGCAAGATAACCGTTATACCTATTGCTCTTAGTACTGGTACAATACCCAGGAATAAAGGCGCAAAATCATCTAAATTAAATGATAACTTGCTATTGCTATCAATCGATCTTTCTAATTCAGGTATGTATTCAGATAAGAGTGCAAGATCAGATAAAATACTAAGCTTTACGTTTTGATTAGAGAGTGCTTTTTCCAGCTTGATGAATGACTTCTCATCATCCAGTGATAACTGTACCTCAAGTTCAAATTTTTCATGGTGATCTTTTATCATTAAATAGAGTTTGTAAGGTTTATCTGCTAAATAAAGACGTGAAAGCCAGAGATTAATTGCTTGCGGTATTTCCTTGTTGCTAAACTCAGTAAACTTGTATGGTCTTCCAGTAAAGAATAATTCAAAGATGGATTTATCTCTATGCTTATCCAGTGATGCAGGAAAGTTATCTTCTATATACCCTAAAAGGATGAGAGAGATAGCAACATTTACTTGTTCCTCTGGTTCCATAACGATTTCTTGATATTTAATCAATAGAGGCGGACAAATAGATGATATCTTGCTATGAATTTCCTTAACTGACTCATTAAACAACGCCGGAATCCACCTAATTATAATTTCTCCTCTTTTGTTTTGTAATACTTGTGGTATTAGCGCTGACTTTTCCATCAGCATATGTGCAAACTGTGAAATCATATGCATGAAGCAAAGTTCAGGATTAAGCCTGTGAAGTAACGAATTAGGAATGTCGTTTAAAAATCGCGCTATATCTTTCAATACATTTCTACTTAGCGTAAACAAATTAGTTGTACCATTGCTCACTTGAGTAAGGTAATGCTGATCATTAATGAATAGTTGAAATGTTTGCCAATTCTCAATATTTCCCCATCTTTTAATAAATAGCTCCTCTTCTGATAGTTTCTTCTTAGAAGCTGGATAGTACACTAATCTTCCTGCAGGATACTTTTGCCAATGTTTATAAGCTATCTGTAAGATATTATGAAAGTTTTTTTCAAAAAAAAGTGGATTATCTGTTAAAATACTACTGATACAATCAAAAAGGTTAGGAATAGTTGATAAATCAATATCATTTAAAATTGCTTGGTTATGTATTCTAATTTTAGAACATGCCTTAAATATATCATCTATCTTTAAAATGTTTTGAGCATTTTCTAATTTTCCATTCCCAAAATCATCGATAAGTGCTGACAAATTACAATTATGAATATTAAAAATCATGAAGGGGTTTTTATCAATTTCTGCAGCAATAAGATAAATTACAGCAGCAATGTGTTTACAAGGCATAGCCCAATCAGGACAGTTGCAATTTGCATTCATCTCTTCCCAATTTGAAGGAAATAATTTAATCCCAAGATCATTAAGCTTATCAAACAAGCTGGCTGATAATTGTCTATTTATCAATTTAGCTAATATAGCTGGTGAAGTTTCAATAATTTGACGAATGGTCTGTTGTTCTGATGAGCTTAATTCATTGAGTATAATTTTGACTTTATATGGTTGAGGTTTTGAACCACGATATGGGTAAGATCCTGAGCTATGAACTTTAGCTGTAACTATGTGACCATTAATTTTAATACCAAAAGCTCGACCAGTATTAGCACAAGTTCTACCACGTGGAAGACGGTTATCATAATCAATTCTATTGAAGCACTGAAGCCATTTCTCTCCCCACCATGTTCTTCCATAGATAGTCATTTTTTAAAATCGTATATTTCAATATAAATAAATTGAATATTAATCTTATAGATAATTTTTCTAAATATATCAAACCCACCTTAGAAACAACTATAGTGTTTCTTCAGAGCAAGCTACCAATTTTAGAACGAATTAACATCAATATAAAACGCCAACAGAAATAAGTTAAAATAAGCATTTGTTTGTTGCTATAGATTAAATTTACTTATGTTGAGCTGCATAAAAGTGCAACCAAGACTATACAAAAAGACTTAAAACTCTCAAAACCTTATGAATTTATATGTAACCAGTGCTCCTAATTTATTTACAATTCATCACTCTCTGGGACCATACAGAATTGGGGTTAAAAGGTTTGCTTGGCAAAATTACTGTTTAGTGGTATACTTAGTTAAATTGTTTTAGTAGGAGGGGAACATGGCTTGGAATTTATTTGGTGGGCTCATGCCACCAGCAGCAGATGCTACAGAAGAAAATAAAGTTAAAAGTAGGAAAAATTCTGGGGATTCGGGTATTGAAGTCGAAGATCCATTTGTTGTAATTCCTGAAAGTTTAACTTTTGCTGAAATAATATATATTCTAAATAATGCAATAGAGCGTAATAATTATAAAGAATTAGATAGGATCGTACAAGACATTGAAGATTATGAAGGCCAACCTATTACATTAGATAATGAAAGTCTCAAAGACTTCTGTTTAAATCAACTTAATTTAGATTTACAAAATAGAAGTGATCACCAGCATATATATTCAAATATACTGTCACGATATAGTTTTGATCAAGTAGAATACCACTGTAATTATCCAGTAAAAGAGCTGGTACTTTTAGCAATTGCAGCTAATGACAAACTGGCAGAAAAATATCAGAACATACTTTTTACTGAGAGAAACTTGAGTCTTTTACCTCTACTTATTGGTAATGAACGATATGTTAAAACTTTTATAGAGAAATTTTGTGATATGGAAAAACCATATGAGCTTCATGAAAACTTAAAAGACCAAACGATCCAACTTGAAAGTGGTCAAATAGGATTTTTTTCAGTTATAGCACTAAGACAAGAGCGAGAATTACTAAGTACAGTTCTTATTGAGTACGTCTTAAAAGATCTTGAACAAGTGTTGCAAACAAGTAGCTTTAACCCTTTATATGGCGTGCTTGAAACAGCATCTCTCGCTAAAAATAAAGACTTTATGAAGATAGTACTGGATTCACTTGAAAGATATATTGATGATCAGGCTAAAAAAGATCTATTAAAAAAGTGTATTGTTACTCTTTTAGAAACTGCAATAAGCCAGGAGCATGTTTCAATTGTTGAGTACTTGTGCAGAGAACGTATTAAAAAGAAAAATCCAATAATTCAAGAAATCTATAAAGAGGCATTTGCAGATGAGAAAATTGTTGCACAGATTAATAAACAAATTTTGAAAAATATTCATAGTGCTGGCATGGGACGTAAGGAGAAAAAACAAAAGATTTACGGCCTAATTTTAAAAGCTGCTTTACACACTGGCAGTACGGATTTTATAATAAAAGTACTAAATTTAATTAAAGATGATCCCAAATTTTTAAGTGATACGGATAGGCAGACCTTCTTGCAAAATAGTCTAGTTACTATTTTAGATAATGTTATACGTGAAAAACATTCCTCAATTATTCAAAATGTGTACACAAATTTTATATTGAAACTCGCTGAAAATTCAGGAGTGGAGTTTTTAACCATCCAACAAAGATATCGAAACGCTTGTCATACTTCTATAAGTGTAAATAATAATGTCGCCAGTCAGTTTAATGAGGAACCTAATGGAGATGATTCAAGTCTAGAACAAAATGAATTTGAAATAACTGATATTCAAGAAGAGCAAAGGCCTGGTGTTTTAGGACCAAATAAAACTGAAATTGCAGGATTTAGCCAAGAGAAGTTATTAGAAATCATCAATTTTGTTAAGATAGGCTATTATGTTAGTGATTATAACCTTAATAATAAAAAGTTTTCTGAGTTAGAGAAAAGGTCTTATAAAGTTCCAGCTAAACTTAAGGAAGAAGGATATAAAATTGTTCAGTTTTATAACGTGAATGATGGTAAACAATATCGACATGCTGGTTACGTTTTTATAAAAGATAACGAAATAACTATAGTTTACCGCGGTAGTCGCAATAGGTTTGACTACATGAAAGATACTGAAATGATTTTGACTAGTTCAGATGGGCTTTTACCTGAAGGTGGAAAAATCCACTCAGGTTTTTATTCTTTATTTAAGGGTTCTTGGGGCAGTGTTTATGAGATACTAAGAGGGTATGCTAATGATCAACAGTTAGAAATTAAAGATTTTAAAATTAACCTTACAGGTCATAGTATGGGAGGTGCTATTGCCACCATAGCTGCTCTATTTTTAAGTGTAAGAGAGGGTGCAGAAGATTTGCATGTTGCAACTTTTGCTTCTCCAAGGGTTTTCGACTCTTCTGCTGCTAAGGTTTATGAAGAGCGCCTTGGAAAGAAAACTATTAGAGTAGTTAATCAATCAGATTTCATACCTTCATTACCACTTGGTTCTATGGGTTATAAACACGTGGGTGAACAATTAAGAATAAGTAGTAGTTCTTCACTTTATGCTCATTCATTGGACGTGTATCGCAATCTTATTGCAAATCTTGAACCTGACCAATTTAAGTCTGATAATAGTGTATCTATATACTATTATCTTTCTTACTTTGTTACAGTATTGTATAATGTATCCACTGTACCAAGTTACCTCATTCCAAATACCCATTCAAATGGTGATGAGCAATATTTTAAACAAGTAAAGAACAAACATAAAGATGCTTCACTTTCTGAAATGATGAAATATTCTGGATCTAGTAATGAACAGAAAGTAGTAATTTATGAGGATTCTGAACCTGGTGAAGACGGATTTATAACCTTTCACACACTTAGAAATGCTATTGACGAAAAAAATCTCTTGACGATATCTCTTATATTCAATCCAAATATAGAGTGCAGGATTACAAAGTCACTTATTGATAACTTGTTTGCCACGATGCCATCTCCACATAGATATGGAAGAAGTAAAGGGTTAAAAGTTAACGTTTCTTCTGGTATTGCTTCTTCCATTAACAGTAATCATTACCTCAACGAAAACAATATTGGGCTAAAGCAGTTATGTGCAATTGAAAATATTCCTATTAAGGGAGTTTCTGATTCTACTGGTGCTGAAAATCGTTTCCCTGGTAGCAAAAATATTATTAGTGATTCAGCAATAGATGATGAAAAGAAACAAGCTCCTGGTCAACTTGCTAGAAATGTACCAGAAAAAAGTGCAGGTAATATTAAAACTGATGCTACATTATTATTAAATGGTAATGGTAAACAATCGAAGATTTTAGCTAATGGTGCAGGTTGTGATATGGGAGATGTCACTATTACCGAAACAGGTAATGCAGACGTTTTGCATGTTGTTCCTTATAGTAGTGGTGCTACTGTACTTCCAGTCAGTTTGACTGCTAGTGATATTATTGAGGGATTGAAGGATTTGCCTAACAATAGTACATTAGACGTTAAATTTTCTTTCCCTAATGGTCAGGGTATTGCTCAAATTTTTAAAAAGTCTGATAGAAAGATTGAGCTTTTTTTCCCTGGTAGTGATCCCTATGAACTTGATTTGCATTTGATTAATGAAGAAAGTCTAAAAGTGCTATTTAATAAAGAAAATCTAATTAATGAACAAGCTTCTATTCAATTTGCTGGACATGTAATACAAGAGGATTCCATACAAGTATTACAGCCGAAAAGTTTAGTAAATATTAGGGATAATAATGTTCAACTTGTAGACGAAAGCGATCAACCAATTCAGGAAGGTAATGGTATTGCCCTTATGGATTATTTAGAGGATGATGAACATTTTTATGATGCAGTAGAAAGTCAAGGTACAAACTCAGAGGGAACACAAGTTAATAATACTCAAGGCGGAAACGAACATCATTCTAATATTACAGCTAATACTAACGATGAAAGTGTTAGCACTACTACGAATGATCAATTAACCTCTATTATCAGTAGCAATGGTGAGGATAAACAACCTCCTGTTCAACAAGCCTCCCTAGTTCCAAAGGAATCAGGAGAGCTTGCTGCAGAAATTCCTCAAGGTACATCAGTTGAAGGTGATGTTACTAAAAATGATGATGTAGCAACTTCTGTTAGTAGTGATGATAATCATAGTAATTCAAGTGAAATTCAGTTAGGTGAATCACGAACTGGCAGTGATCAAATATCCAATCAATCTACCGGACATATAACACAAATGGATGATGAGCGAGCTCCTCTAAGTGAGGGTAATTCTAAGCTTGAAAGTAATCAACGAGATCTACAACCAGAAGTTTTACCTATAGTACTCAATGGCAATCCCAATAATATAGCTGTTACAAATGGGAATATTAAAATGCCAATTTTAGAACAAAAAAGTGATACCAAAACCAACGGCAAGCAGTCTACGAATCCAAACAATGGAGGTGTTACTGCACCATCTGTTCAACTAGCTGCACCTAAAAGTGTAGATAAGAATAGTGGTAAAAAAGATACACAACCAAAATTAATACCAACAGGGGTACCTTTAGTAGCTAGTAAAGACTCTAACCGGGTAAATAATGTTCAAGGTAACAGCAAACAACCTAGTTATCCAGGCAAAAACAACCCTGCTCCACAAAATGCAAAAAGTAAGTTGCCTGTGATAGCTGCTTCTATGTTAGCAATAACCGGAGTTGCTACAGGGATAGCTATTGCAGTTTACTTAGAAATGCTAATGGTAGGAATAGCAGTTGGAGCTTGTTGTCTAGTTGCTGCTGCGATCATATACTATTGTAATAGGCCTTCAAATTTACTTGAGGGTAGTAATGTTGAATCTCTAGCTATTAGTGCTAGTGCACCCATTGCACAATAAGTTGAAGAGTAAATATAGTAGTTGACCATTTAATAATTTATTATCATTATGTTAATTATTGTAAAATAAGAACCAAAGCCTGATTTAAAATGCGTACTCGATAAATACTTCGGCGAAAGTACTATTGCTGATGTTTCAAGTAATCTACTGCTTACCAGTTATGATATACACAACAACTGTCCATTTTTCCTTAAAAGTTGGAGAGAAAACAGGAATTTCATCAAGTTAAAAGATGCACTCAGAGCCACAACAGCAGCACCAACATACTTTGCACCTAAGTATTTAGAAGTTAACCAAACAGAAAGAGTGTTAGTAGATGGCGGAGTATTTGCCAATAACCCAGCGGCTTGTGCATATGCAAATAGCAAAAAACTTTTCCCTAATGAAGAAATAGTGCTGGTGTCAATTGGCACTGGTCGACTATCTAATCGAATAAAGTACAGGAAATTAGGAAAAATAGCCTGGATAAAGCTTCTGTTAAATGTGATGTTTGCGTCGAGCCTTGATGTAGTAAATTACCAGCGTGTGTCCAGAGAAGGTGAGTATGTTCAGTAGGAGTTAAACCTACCGGGATAAAAGTCGGAGTCCCGTAGCTTGGGTAGCAGCATGTAGGGAGACCAAAGTGTTGAAGCCTACCGACAACGTTATCGTAGGATAATGGCGAATTACCAGGCCGTAGCGAAAGCGAACACATAGGTGGCCTCGAAAATTACAAGTCCTAAAGGCTGAGCCCACGTTGGTAGGGTGAAGGCAATAGGGATAGCTGAAAACCCGAATGATACGGCATATCTACTTTAGCGGGGTGATAGTGATGGCATGGTAATGAGGACATATGAAGCAACTGGAGAAGCCCTACTCATCCCAGGGAGAAATACCTTGGAGCGGTAGGTTCTATAACTGGAAAACAGGAAATGAACCGAAGATGAGAGGGTGGCGGATGGGTGCGTAGTAGTGAAGAAGTGAGGTAACGCTCATGGAGCAAAGGCACCCTACTAGTGGAGATCTTTTAACAAAAGGAAGGTAAAGGTAAAAATGACAAAAATGCCGATAAAATTACAAGACCTGAGAAGAAAGATATATACCAAAGCGAAGGCAGAACCGGAATGGCGATTCTGGGGAATCTATGTTCACGTCTGCAAGATGGAGACACTAGAAGAAGCATATAAGCTAACAAAGAAAAGTAATGGGGCACCAGGAATTGATGGGGTGACATTCAAATCAATAGAGGCAGAAAGCTTAGAAAAGTATCTTCAGCAAATAAGACACGAACTAACAACCAAAACCTATAGCCCAAATAGGAACCGGAGAAAGGAAATACCAAAAGTTGGGGGAAAACTCAGAACGTTGAACATACCCTGCATCCGGGATAGAATAGTGCAAAGTGCACTAAAGCTAATAATTGAACCAATATTTGAATCTGACTTTCAGGACGGATCATATGGGTACAGACCTAAGAAAAAAAAGCGCATGAAGCAATAAACAGAGTAGAGAAAGCAGCAATCAAAGGCAACACAAAATGTATTGACGTAGATCTGAAATCCTACTTTGATAACGTGCGACATCATATTCTTATGGAGAAAATTGCTAGAAGGATAAATGATAAAGGAATCATGCACTTAATCAAGCTAATCCTTAAAGTAGGAGGAAAACGAGGAATAGCACAAGGGTCGCCGATCTCGCCTTTACTAAGCAATATATACCTGAATGAGGTAGATAAAATGCTAGAAAAGGCTAAAGAGGTGACTAAAGAGGGGAAATACCGACATATAGAATACGCCAGGTGGGCAGATGATTTAGTGATACTGATAGATGGACACCAGAAATGGGAATGGCTTGAGAAATCAGTGCACAAAAGGTTACAAGAAGAATTAGCAAAACTAGAAGTAGAAGTAAATAAAGAAAAGACAAAGGTAGTCAATCTAAAAGAAAAAGAGACATTCAGTTTTCTAGGATTTGATTTTCGAGAGAAAATTACAAAACAAGGAAAGTGGAGGGTACAAATAACACCAAAGATGAAAACACGGACAAGCTTACTTCAAAAACTGAAGGAAGTATTCCGTAGCTATAAATCACAACCAATAGGAAAGGTGATCCAAATCATTAATCCAATATTGAGAGGGTGGACAAACTACTTTAGGATAGGAAACTCAGGTCGAAGCTTTAAATACATAAAACAATGGGTAGAGAAGAAAGCAAGACGCAATCTGATGCAAGCCAGAAAAGCAAAAGGATTTGGCTGGAAAAGGTGGAGTAGCAAATGGATATACGAGACTCTTGGTCTACATTCGGACTATAGAATAAGATATTACGTCCCGAAAGCCTTACCAGCACAATATGCTATAAACTTTGGTAAAGAATCTACTAGGAAAGCGTAGTGCGGGAAAACCGCATGCTGCGTTTGATGAGGCGGGAGCTGGAAACGTAAACACGGGAATTTTGGATTGAGGCCCAGGATGAAAATAATGGATCAGCCACCAAACCCTAAAGAGACGCGCCAGTTCTCGACCCTACTAGGTAACGTAATGGACGACAGATACATCAGGATACAATCACAATTGACAATAGCGTCGGCTGAGATGGATAATGTAACACCTAAAAATATTAAATGTCTGCAGCAGGAGGCAAATGCAATGATAGAAGGTAATCAAAAAGTAATCGATAAATTTTGCGATATCGTATCTTAATTTACATAAAAATGCCAAGCAAACTAAAGAAATTATACCACAAAGCAAAGAAAGGTTTAAAAAACATAATTTCGCCCAAAAAACATACTAATACCAATTCCCATTACACGGCAAACAGATGGACAAAGATGGAAGAAAAGCCATAATGAAGTAAGTAAAATAGTTGAGGTATAAATGGCATTAAGATCAAAATTATTGGATGAAAAAGTAGTAGAATCAGCAAAAGAAATGCTGAAGAAAGTAAGGAATAATGCATATGTTTCAAAAAAACTAAATGCTGTAATTGCAGCAAAAAAGTACAGTATAACGGCTGTAGCAAAAATATATTGCATTTCAAGAAGCGCACTAACTTCGTGGGTAAAACTCTTGAAATTTGGCAGAGAAGAAAAACTGTTTGCT